>DATKFO010000256.1:0-9761 GCA_035544355.1 Thermoanaerobaculia bacterium | reverse complement strand
TCAGCGCCGACGGCGTGGCAAACGTCGTCTCGCCGACGTGCATGGTCTCGACGGTGTCGGTGTCATCCCATGAGAAGTGGATTCCGCGCGCGCGTGTGGAGTCGATGCGATCGACGCTCAGTTCGAGGCGGCCGAGCGGCGTGTACTCGTTGCGCGACTCCGCGACCGGCGTCGGGACTCCGCCGCCGGCTGCCTTCGGATACGTCGCGGTCGAAAGCGTCTCGTTCCACGGGCTGAGTTGCACGACCGTCTTCGTGCCGTCGTTCGACATCACGCCGACCGCGCGGCCGAACGGGTCGTAGCGCGTGAGCATCGCCACGCGCTTGTCGTCGGTCTCGTAAACGAGGTTGCCCTGCTTGTCGTACGCGACGCGCGAGCGCACGGTCGAGCCGTCGGTGCCGATGTCTTCGGTCAGGACGGTGCGTCCGAGCTTGTCGAGCGTGCGAACGCTCTTCATGCCGGTCGTCACGCCGCGGAACGGCGCGTACTCGGTGATCGACGGCGTTCCGAGGTTGTACTCGGTGCGCGTGGTGAGATCGACGAACGCGTCGCCGCCTCCGCCCGTCGGGCTGAGAACGACGCGCGCATGCGACTCGGTCGTCTCGTACGCGCGGCCGAGAACGTCGTATGTCACCTTCGAGGTGACGGTGCCGTGCGGCGACTGCGTACGCGTCACGAACGCGAGCTTGCCGTCGGCGTTGTAGCCGTAGGTTTCCTTCGTCGAGATCGTGAAGCCGCTGCCGGTGGGCGACGGCGCTTTGACTTCGCGCGAGATGACGTGTTCGTCGGCATCGCGCGTGATCGTGGTGACGAGGCCGCGGTTCGTGTCCGTCGTCGTTTCGACCAGCTCGCCGCTTGCGCCGGCCGAGTAGTCGAATTCCGCGACGAGCGGCGCGGACTCGCCGGGGAATCCGAGTCCTCGCGTGATCTTGCGCACGCGAGCCGCGCGAACCGTGACCGGATCGCTCGCGTCGAAGTAGTCGAACTTCGCGAACGTGCTCGTGCCGGACGTGCCTGCGCCGGTCTCGATCGTGTCGATCTGGCCGTTCGGCGTGTAGTTCGTACGCGTCGAGGAGCCCGCGGCAGGATCGCTCGCGGAAACGGTGCGGCGATTGCGGCTCGGCGTCTGCTGGTCGCGATACGTGATCGCGGGATGCGCCGTATCGCGACGGCCGACGGAGCGGAGATTCGCGCCCGCGTTCGGCGTGGTGTCGTCGAGACCGTAAATCGTCTCGACGAACGTGCCGTCCGCCGCGGTCTCCTTCGTGCTCTTCAGCACCTTGCCGGGGAGGTTCTGCGCCGCATTCCCCCAGACGTGATCGATCTGGAGGCCGTTCGGCATCGTAATGAGGTCTTCGTAACCCTCGGGTGTGTATTCGTACGTCGTGACGAGCTCCGCCGGCGTCGGCGCATGCGCCGTCGTGAGATCCGACGGCAAATCGTTCGTCGCGATCTCGAGCACGGGCGCGGACTCACGCATCACGTGGATGTGCGGACGATCGCCCGTCGTGAGCTCGAAGAAACGTGTTTGTCCGAGGACGTCGATGTAGTTGTCGGCGAAGAACTTCGCCTCTTCACCCGTGGCCCACGTTTCCTTCGTGTTCTTGTCGCTGGCGGTGTCGTACTCGAACGTGACGCGGTCCGGTCCGGATGCGCGAACCTGTGCCGGATCCTTGATCGCCTTCAGGTTTCCGGAGAGCGTCACGAAGTTCGTGTAGACCGCCGACGGCTGCGGCTCGTTCGGCGCGGGCTCGGGGTAATCCCAATACGTGTACTGAATCGTCGGGCGTTTGCTGACCGGACTGAAGTCGTACAGGTTCGCATCGAGCGTCGGCTCGTTCTTGAAGCCGGCGAGATTGACGGCGCGGAGCCGTCCGTACTTATCGTACTGATACGTGACGGAGCGTTCGCGCCAATCGGTCTTGATCTCGCGCACGCGTCCCGCGTAGCCGCACGTGGCGCCGATCGCATGCGCGTACGGGCATGGATCGCTCGCGTCGGTGTTCGTCCAGTACGTGACTTTCGCCGCGCGGCCGAGCGGGTCGAGGATGCGCGCGAGACGTCCGTTCTCGTCGTAGAGATAACGGATCACGTTGCCGCTCGCGGTCGAGGCCGATGGATCGTAGAACTCGTCTGCCTCGCTCACGAGGCGTCCGAGCTCGTCGAAGTTCGCAATGCGCCACTTCTGATCGACCATCGTCCAGCCGCGCTGCGTCTTGACGAGAGTCACCGTGAGTCCCGGAGGTGACGTGTAGCGAACGGTCGCGCCGGCGCCGACCTCGATGAGCGAGACGCTGCCGCCGCCGCTGTTGTCGCGCTTGAAGACCCAGACTTCGCCGCCTCCGTCGTGATACTCGACGTCGCCGCCCGGCAGCGCGAGCAGGGAGCGGAAGATCGGAGAATCCCACCCTTCGCCGAAGTCGCTGCCGCCGAACGTGCGCGAGTGGTACGTGCGCGAGACGATCACGTCCACGCCGGCACGGCCGCCCGCGTTGAGATCGACGTGGCTCGTCGACAGTTCGCCGGAATGCAGGTAGTGCGTCTCCTGCAGCATGCCGGCCGCGATTGGCGGATTGTTCGGCGCGACGAGCGCGCTCTTCGGACGCACGGGGCGGCCGGGGGTCGTCGAGACGCGGGCGATCAGACGATTCTGTTCGCCGAGGTACTCGTACGGCGTGCCGCCGAAGATCGTGCCCGTGGTGGTCTTGTCGGGACGCACCGCGATGAAGCGGCCGCCCGTCCACAGCTCGTAAACGCCTTGCTCTTCGGTCTTGCCCTGCAGCGACGGCGGACGCTTGCAATTCGGGCAATCCGTCGTCGAGCCGCCGAACTTCTCGCTCGCGCGCGGGTCGGCGATCGCGACGACCCACGGCGTGAGCATGCGGTTGAAGCCCTTCTGGAAGTGCAGCGAATCCGCGATCGCGGCGTCGTCGCTCGGATTGCCGGTCCGCGGGATGTCGGGCTGCAGCAGGAACGTCGTCGTGCTGCGCGCGTCCGCGAGACCATCGCGCCGATTGCGACGCAGATGCGCTTTCGGATACGACACCGGCGTCTGCGCCGTGTCGACTCCCGGCACGCGCTCGCTCTCGATGTCGACGGTGAGATCGGAGCCGGCCGTGATCAACGCCTTGCGCATGTTGCCGGGCAGCATCACTTCCACGCGGAACACCGAAGCCGAAGCCTCGGGGAACGGCGCCATCTGCGACGCGAGCGATGACGGCGGCTCGATGCCGAGCGGCACGATCGAGCCGACTTCACTCAGATCCTGCCCGCCGAGGTTCACTTTGACCCGGACGCTCGGATTGATCGCCGAGACCACGCGCATGTTCTGCGTGTTCAGGTCTCCGGCGTACGCCATGCCGGTGTCGCCGTCGACGATCGGCACGAGCGACGTCGGCGTGATCGTCGACGTCGAGCGCCAGAGGATGCGCGGATCGAGCGCGTCGACGCCGCCCGCGAGCGTCGCCTGCACCGTCGGGAACGGCTCATTCAGCGGCGTCTCGTTGCCGTCGTTGTCGAGCCGCTCGTCGATGCCGGCGACGTCGACGAGGATGAGCCGCCCGTCGCGATCGATGACGGACGCCATGTTCGTGCCCGGCACCATGCGCACGCCGTACGCGCCCGTCGGAATCCAGATCTGCCCCGCGAGCGACTGCTCCTGCAGATAGATGTTCGGCTCGCCGCTCGTGTACGGATCGTTCGTGGCGATCGCGAAGAGTCCGAGATCGCCGCCGACGATCAGGATGTAATCCTGCTCCTCGCGCGTGTACGGGTTGCGGCCGTGGTAGTGCGCGACGGACTGGAAGCGGACATTCGGCTTGCGGCCCGCGGCCGTCAGCGCCGACATGACCTCGGTGAGGCGCGGATGGATGTAGCCGCTCGCGGTGTCGCGGATGTACATGCCTGCGCCGCGGTAGACGCAGTCGGCCGTGGTTCCCGGCGCGTCGAGATTCACGCCGACGCCGAGCAGGCCTTTGCGGATGTCCGGCGCGTAGACGCGCAGCGGACTCTCGGACGTCGGGATGATCGCCGTCTCCGGACTGAACGCGGTGTCGGCGATGCCGCCGGATCCGAGCGGATCGCACGACGATGCGACGTCGCAGCGCTCGTTGACGATCTGCTCGCGCAGGGTCTGATAGCCGAACGGTTTCGGGTTGTAGTCGTTCGACTCGAGCGCGTTCATGTCGAACACGCCGATGCCGAAGCCGAACTCCGACACGACCGCGTACGTGCGCAGGTTGCGCGAGATGCGCAGTTTGTCCGTCGGACGCGCGAGGACGCCCGGGATCGTCGCGCTGCCGTTCGCAACGATGTCCGCCGACCAGCGCATGTCGAGCGTCTTGTTCTCGATCGTGACGCGCTGGCGCGCGTAGAACGGCGGCGTCGTGCCGGCGTTGTAGCTCAGCGTGACGTTGTACTTGTCGAATCCGTTGACGTAGCCGGATGAAGTCGGCGCGGGGTTGCCGACCGCGTTCAGGAACAGCGTGCGGTCGTCGAAGTCGGCATCCTCATCCTGAATCGCGAGCTGGATCTTTCGCGGAATCGCTTCCGGACGATCCGACAGGACGGTGTTCGTCGCGGTCTGGAATCCCGAGGTGCTGCCGGGACGCCAGCTGACGATGCCGCTGCTCTGGAACTTGCAGAGCGCGTGCGGCAGCGTGGGATTGTCCGCGCAGTTCGTCGCCGTCTTCGCGCCGATGAAATCCTCGACGCGATACGAGCGCACGACGCCGAACATGTTCGTGAGGCCGGTCGCGAAGACGCGGCCGTGATGGTCGACGGCGATGCCCCAGTGCTGCTCGAGACCGCCGACGACACCCGGCCACATGCCCGGGACGAATGCGAACGGCGGCGGCTGTACGCTTCCGCTCGACGGCTTCAGCGCCGCCGGATCGGAGATGTCGTACGCGAGAATGCCGCCGTCGGTCGCGGAGACGAAGAGGATGTTGCCGAACTTCGCCATGTCGCGAACGGCGCCGCCGGAGTAGTACGTCGAGGGGTTGATCTGGAAGTCGGTGATGTTCCCCTTCGCACTCCGCACGAGGTAGCGCATCGTCATCGGCGACGTTCCGCCGTTCGGAACGGTCGTGCCGCCGGTGGAAGGCATGGCGCCGAGTCCGAGCGGGTTGTCGCTCATGTCGGTGACGAGCGGCGTGATCGTGAGCTCGTACTTCCCGCCGGTGACGACTTCGTTGCCGGGCAGCGAGAAGCGAATGCGGCGCTGACCCGAATCGACGGTGTAATGGAGGTGCGACGTCATGTCGACCGGACCACCCGTCGCAGGCAGCAGCGAGACCTTGAAGCGATCGCGCAGATAGTTGTCGCGCTCCTGCACGGTCGCGCCTTCGATCTTGATGACTTCGTTGAAGACGACCGAGAAGCTCAGCTCCGTCGGAATGTCGACTTCACCGGTGAGCAGCAGCAGCCGGTCGTTCTTGTTCGCCGGCATGTCGAAGCTGAAGGTGCGTCCGGGCTGAACGTCGTAGACGCCGGAGAGCGTGCCGGTCGTCGTGTCGAGAACCTGGATCGTCGTATCCTGCGGGAGCCGCTGGTCGAACGGCTCCGCGGGGTTGTGCGTGATCTTCGCGTTGGTGCCGTTGAACTCGATCTTGAAGTGCGGGATGACGATCTCTTTCGTGATGAGCTCGACGAAGTCGGCGCCGCCCGGCGTCACGTAGACGGGATACGGACCGTTGGCGTCGGGGAACGGCGACGGCAGCACGGGCACGGTGCCCGGATCGCCGACCGGAACGGCGTCGTACGCTTTCTCGAACACCTTCATGCCGGTCGCCGCTTCGACGCCTTCGATCTTGAACGGGCGGTTCGGAATGATCGGCATCGCGATACGGCCGCGGCCTTCGGTGAGATAGAAGTCGGCGACGTACAGCGACGCCCACACGTCCCAGAAGTACTCGTAGCCGGGCTGGACCGGCTCGAAGATGCCCCACATCGCGCTGCTCATGCTCAGATCGATGTAGGTGTAGATGCCGCTGCGGAGGACGCCGATCAGGTACTTCTTCACTTCGCGATTCGTGAGAACCTGGCTCGTCGTCAACTTGAAGCGCGACTTGTCGTTCGACAGCTGCGTCACTTCTTCCGCGGTCGTGAAGCGGCCGTTCACGAGCCGCACCGTGTCGACGATCATCACGCGCGGGCCGCGTGACGACTGGCCGATGTAGCCGAGGAGGTAGTCCTTCGCCGGATCGGTGCCGGCGGGCGCGGGCGCCTCGACTTCGATGCGCTTGTGCGCGGTGCCTGCGAAATCGATCCTGATGCTGCCGTTCCAATGCAGCTCGTTCGCGGAGCCGGGCACCGTGTCGAGAGAGCTCTTGTCTTCCTTCGCGAGACGGACGAGCGTCGGCGTATCGAACGTTCCCTCGGCGACCGTGACGGTGATGTCGTCCTTGCTGCGGAACACGACCGTCTGATCGACCGGCGCGATGAAGCCGTCGCCCTCCGGCGTCACCCACGGCGTGAGCGGGATGACGGCGATGACCGACTTGCTCACCGCGTCGAGGACCTGGAGATCGATGACGTCGCTCGTCGTGACGCGATCGCGCGGATCCTGATCGCCGATCGCAAAGCTGAACGAGCCGTCGACGTTCTTCACCTCGGTGTCGTACGTGACGATGAAGAACCTGCCGCGGCGAACCGCGACCGCCTGCGAGCCTTTCGGCAATGCACCGGCGGTACCGGTGATGACGGAGCGGCCGTTCGCGTCCGGAATCGTGATGTGGATTGCGCTGGGATTGATGCCGGTGTTGCCCGTCGGCACTTCGCGCGTAGTGAACGTCGACACGGCCTGACGGCCGAACGGCGCCGCGTTGAGCCCGCGCACGGTCGGCCCGACGATGACGGTGTACGTCGTCGCGGCGCGAAACGCCTCGCTCGGCGTGAACGTGATGACGCGGCCGGAGCCCGTCGCGGTGCCGGCAACCTGTTTGTTCAGCGTGGCATTGAAGAGTGTGACGCCGCCTGCCGATGTGGGATCGATCGGATCGAGGAACTTCGCCTGGATGACGATCGCTTCGGTCGCGTTGAACTGCGCGCCGTTTGCCGGAACGATCGCCTCGAGTCGCGGCGGCTGTGCCGCCAGCACGAGCGCCCCGAAGTTTACGAACGTATCGGCGTTCGGGCTCGCGCTCGCGACGGACACGCTGCCGTCGCCGCTGGTGATGCTGCGCGGCTGCAGCGAGTACGGAGTCGCGGGCTTCGCGGCGACGGGGAGTGCGAACACGCCGCCGGTGCGGGTGAGCTCGGCGGTGCCGAGGGTGGCGGTCATCGGGTTGCCGAGGCCGGCGATCACGCGGGCGTTGGCGAGAGCGAGGCCGTTCGCGTCGCCGCTGCGCACCTGGCCGTATGCATACGCGGTCGGTGCGTCGGCGACGAGGATGAGGTAGCGGCCGTTGCGGACGATGCCGTCGATCGGCACGCCTGCACCGGCGTCGCGCGTGGCGTAGACCTTCGTGCCCGGCACGTCGACGGAGGTCGACGCGGTCGTCGCGGCGACGAGGCGGAACAGCACGCCGAACGGAGTCGACGGGAGGACTTCGGCGACGATGACCTGATTCGTCGGAATCGGCGAGACGGAGAATGCCGCGCGCGCGGGCTTGATCAGCTGCGGCGCGTTGATGGTGAGGCCTTCGACCGGCGCCGGTTCCGTCGTGCGCGTGAGAGAGAACGTGAAGCCGCCGGCGATGCGGAAGCCGGCGATGGAGCCGTAGCTCGCGAGATCGCCGGCCGTGAGCGACGCGACGCTCGCGTGCAGCGGCTCGGCGGTCGCGCCGCTCGGGATGTCGATGGTCACGGCGTCGTCGCCCGGAACGCGTCCGCCGTCGGCGCCGATCAGCGTGCCGCGGTCGATGCGGCCCGGGTAATCGACGACGCGGATGTGATCGACGCCGTCGCGCAGCATCGCGGCCGCGGCCTGCGGCGTCGGCGCGAGATGGAAGTCGGCGACGCCGACGGTGCCGGCGAGATCGCGATAGACGAGGAGATCGGTCGCGAACGGGGGATCGATGAGCACGCGGCCGTCCGCGAGGTTCAGCTGCTCGTCGATGTACGCCTGCACCGCGGTGCCGGACGGATACGTCTGCGTCGAAGCCGCGCCTTCGGTCTTCAGCGTCGCGGTCGTGCGGCCGTTCGGCAGCACGGCTTGCGGGCTCAGTTGGAACTCGATCTTTTTCAGCAGGCAGACTTCGGGCGTCGTCATGCACGGATTCGCGACGCCGCCGAGGACAGCGCCGGCGCGTGCGACGGAGGGCTTGGCGAGATGCGAAGCCTTGTCGGGATAGACGAGCGCGTAGTTGCCCGACGCGCTGAGATCGAACGCGGCCTTGCCGTCGGCGGCGACGTTCGCGACCGGCACGGCGACACGCCACTCATCGCGCTCGCTGTCGTACTGCACGATCGACAGCGTCTGCGACGCGGTGGTGATCGCCGCCGCGTCGACGTTGAACGTGAGCTTCGCGCCCGGCATCGGCGTCGGATCGGTCGAGTCGTCGACGACGATCTCCGCCGCGGCGAGCGGCGACCAGCCGAGGGGGAGCAGGCCGGCGAGCGATTGCGCACCGACGGAGGTGAGGCGGACTTTCCTGCCGCTCGTCAGCGACGCGGCGGCAATCGAGAGATCGATCTTCTTCGTGACGGTGGTGTCGCCGCCGTGCGTGAGCGACTTCGCCGTGCCGTCCGCGGTCGCTTCCGGACCGCGCCCGGTGAGGCGGATGTCGATCGGCAGCACGCCCGCGCCGACCGGAACGACGACCTGACGCCACACCGTCGTGCGACCGGTTGCACTCGCGCGAATCGTGTACGCGCCTTCGGGCAGCGGACGCGAGGCATAGCGGCCCTGATCGTTCGTGACCGTCGACACCTCGCCGGTGATGGCGATCGTCGCGGCCGCGAGCGGACGTCCTTTCGTCGCATCGAGCACGCTGCCGGAGATGTAGCCCTTGCCGCTCGCCGACGGCGGCGTGCCGTCGACGGTGAAGAGCTGCGTGTAATCGGCGGCGAGCGCCGCGCCGCTCGCATCCGTCGCAGAACGGGTGACGGTGAGCGTGATCGCGACGTTGGGGATCGACTCGGCGATCGAGACCGTCGCCTTGTCGTTCGTCGCATTCATCGCGACCGTGCCGGTGAGCGCGTTGCCCGTTTCCGGCTGGATCCTGATCGACGTACCGACGACGAGCGTCGCCGGATTCATCGCCTTCGAGAAATCGATGGTGAGTTTCTTCGTCGCGCGATCGAGCGCCGCCGCGACGACGCGCGGAGCGGCGCAGTTGATGCGGACGCAGAACGAGCGCTCGGGCGACAGCGTGCCGTCGCCGCCGAGCTCGCGCACGCGCACGGAGTGGTAGCCCGGCTGTCCGGAGAACGTGACGCGCGCGTCGAATGCGCCGGTGGCGTTCGAGACCTTGTAGACCTTCACGCCGTCGGCTTCGATCAGCACGCGCGCGCCCGGATTCGTGGCGCGGCCCGTGATCGTCGTGTCGGTGAAGCAGCCTTCGGCGATCGGATCGACGGCCGGCGGCGTGTTGGGCGCGGTCGTACTGACGACGAAGCTCGCGGAGTACGCGCCGGCGAGCGAAGCGCCGGCGGCGTCCTCGAGCGACGTGCCGATCGTGAGCGTGTAGTGCTCGCCCGCCTTCAGCGCCTGCTGCGGCGCGAAGCTGATCGCGTCGCGATCGACGTAGAGCTCGCCCGCGACCTGCGCGCCGGTCGAGTCGGCGAGACGGAACGCGCCTGCGACGGTGGTGCCGTCG
>DATKFO010000255.1:0-2964 GCA_035544355.1 Thermoanaerobaculia bacterium | reverse complement strand
GCCACGACTACGGATTCCGCGGCACGATCGTGTTCAAAACTGCAAAGGGCGAATATCGCGTTTCCACGACGACGCCGGCCGAGGCGAAGAAAATCGTCGAAGGAATCCGCGATGTGCGACCGTCGCTCGAGCAGCGTGAAGGCTGCGACTGAGCTACAGCGCGCGAATCACCAGACAGCTGGCCGTCACCATCCACAGCATGACCGCGAGCGCATAGAGTCGCAGCGGCACCTGCATCCGCGAGAGAAGCGACGTCAGCAGTGCTCCGGTCGCCAGAATCGTGAGCGGATACAGCCACGCCATGCTCGGTACTGCATGGCCGATGAGAAGCGCATATGCTGCGGCTGCGAGCGGCACCGACATGGCGACGCTACCGACGAGCAGGAGCGCGCTGAGGATGACCGGCAGAACTCGTTCCGAGGCTTTCATTCCATACTTTCCCTGAGCAGAAGACGCGCCAGAATTTTTTGACTAGACTCCCCGTTTCCACAGCGCTAAGGTCAAGACTCGAGACGAGGTAAGTTCATGAAACCAGAGATCCATCCCAAGTATCAGCAGGTCAACGTTCACTGCGCATGCGGCGAGACGTGGACCACCGGCTCGACCCGCAAAGAGCTGCGCATCGAGCTCTGCTCGAAGTGCCATCCGTTCTTCACCGGAAAGCAGAAGCTCGTCGACACCGCGGGACGCATCGACCGCTTCAAAACGCGCTTCGCGAAGAAGGCACCGGCACCGGCGGCGAAGTAATGCGACGCTACTGGCTCGGCGCGGCGAAGACGATCGTCGGCGCGTTCAACGCGTTCACGAATGGTCTGACTTCGTCGATGCCTGCGTCCGCCGACAAGAACGTCGACATGTTGATCGGCGGCCAGGCCGTGATCGAGGGCGTGATGATGCGCTCGCTCACCGGCTACTCGGTCGCCGTGCGTCAGCCCAATGGTGACGTTGCGATCAAGAAAGACAAGCTCGTCGCGATCACGAAGAAGTATCCGTTCCTTCGCTTCCCCGTGCTGCGCGGCTCGGTCGTGTTGATCCAGTCGCTGATCCTCGGCATTCGTGCGCTGAACTATTCGGCGAGCGCGTCGAGTGAAGGTCAAGAAGGCGAGCCCGAGCTTTCGAATTGGGCCATCGCCGGCACGCTGATCATGGCCGCACTCCTCGGCATCGGCGTGTTCATCCTCGCACCGCTCGGCATCACGAATCTGCTGCGGCACTTCGTCTTTCCGAGTATGGGCAACTTCACCTACAACCTGATCGACGGCGCCTTGCGCGCAATCTTCTTCTTCGTCTACATCCTCTCGATCTCGTTCATGGATGAGATCCGCCGCGTGTTCCAGTACCACGGCGCCGAGCACAAGACGGTCTACACATTCGAAGCGAACGAAGAGCTGACGGTCGCGAACGCGCGCACGAAATCGACGCTCCATCCGCGTTGCGGCACGAGCTTCCTGCTCTTCGTGATGGCCATCTCGATCCTCGTGTTCTCGCTGATCCCCTCGTCGGCGTTCTTCATCGTGAAATTCGCCGCGCGCGTGGTGCTCATCCCGCTCATCGCGGGGCTCGCATACGAAGTGATCCGCTTCTCCGCGCGTCACCTCAACAGCGCCGTCTGCCGCGCGCTCATCACGCCGGGCCTCTGGCTCCAGCGCATCACGACGAACGAGCCGGACGACAAACAGCTCGAGATCGCGATCATCGCTTTACGCGAAGCGTTGATGTTCGATGTCGTCGAGCCTGAACAAGCTGCCGTAGCGTAGCTTCGCCAGTTCATCCCGAGCTTGTCGAGGGATCTCCGGCTACACCGCGAGAATCTTTCCGACGTGCTCGTCGGTTGCTTTCCGCCGGTGTAACCAGAGATCCCTCGACAAGCTCGGGATAAACTGAAAAAACCACATGGAATCAAAACTCAACGACATCGAACGCCGCTACGACGAGCTTCAGCGCAAGATCGCTGATCCTTCGATCGTCACCGACGTCGCCGCGTATCGCGACACGATGAAGGCGATCTCCGAGATCGAGGAGGTCGTCGCGAAGTATCGCGAGCTGCGCGACGTGCGCAAACGCCTCGCCGACGCACGCGAGATGCTGCGCTCGGACGACGAGATGCGCGAGCTCGCGGAGCTGGAGCTCGCCGAGCTCGAGCCGAAAGAGCCGCAGCTCGAGCAGGACCTCCGCATCCTTCTGCAACCGAAGGATCCGAACGACGACAAGAACGTGTTCGTGGAGATCCGCGCCGGCACGGGCGGCGACGAGGCCTCGCTGTTCGCGGCGGAGATCATGCGGATGTACATCCGCTACGCCGAATCGAAGCGTTGGAAAGTCGACATGACCGATGCGAACTACTCGTCGGTCAACGGCATCAAAGACGCGACACTGCAGATCGAAGGCGACAAGGTGTACTCGAAGCTGAAGTTCGAGTCAGGTGTCCATCGCGTCCAGCGCGTGCCGCAAACGGAAACACAGGGCCGCATTCACACCTCGGCCATCACCGTCGCCGTGCTTCCCGAAGCGGAAGACATCGACATCCACGTCGCGGAGAAAGACCTGCGTATCGACACGTTCTGCTCGTCGGGACCCGGCGGCCAGTCGGTGAACACGACGTACTCCGCCGTGCGCATGACGCACATCCCGTCCGGCGTCGTCGTCTCGTGCCAGGACGAAAAATCACAGATCAAAAATCGCGCGAAGGCGCTGCGCGTGCTCAAAGCGCGCCTCTACGACATCGAGCGACTCAAGCGCGAAGCAGAGCTCTCCGCAACGCGCAAAGGCATGATCGGCTCCGGAGATCGCTCCGAAAAAATCCGCACCTACAACTTCCCGCAGGACCGCGTCACCGACCACCGCATCGGCCTGACCGTGCACAACCTCCCGGACATCATGAACGGCAACCTCGACATCATCCTCAACCCTCTCGCCGCGCACTTCCAGGCGGAGAAGTTGAAGGAGGCCGTCGAGGCGAAGTGA
>DATKFO010000254.1:0-2992 GCA_035544355.1 Thermoanaerobaculia bacterium | reverse complement strand
TTGGAATTACCTCCGACACTGACCGACTGCGTGCTCGCTCCGTTCTCGTCGAGAAAAAAGAGTCCTCGCGTTGTGGCGATCACGCCTTCGCGGCCATTGCCTCCCGCAGCAACGAGCGTGGCGAAGCCAGGGTTGAGGTTCGCTCTCCGGAACGTCCCATCGGGGGCAACCAGATACGCGCGAAACGTAGTGACGACGAGGTAGTCGCGACCATTCCACGCGACGCTCGGCGGAGCGCCGCCGGTTGCGTCCAGCACGATTCCCTCGGGATCGAGGATTTCCCCGGCAGGCGTCACGCGTGCCGCAACGAGCGCGTTGTAGCGAGAAAAATCGCCGGCAAGATCTTCGCGGCTGTCCACCCAGACGACGAGGAACTGTCCGTCGGGTCCCACGGCGCTCGCGACGTCATGCTGCGTGAACGGTGCCGCGACGCTCGGTGGATCAGGGGAGAGGCGATGTTCCTTCGAAAGCGCCGCATCGCCGGCAAGACACACAACAGCTACGAGAAAAGAAAAAAGGACAACGAGTTTTCGGACCATTGGACTCTGACGAAGGTTCGGACGATTCGATTCGGGACCGCCGGAAGTATAGCTCTTACTTCTTCTTCGCCTTCGCCTGCTCCGCGCGCTTCTTCGCGCCCCATCCTTCGATCGTGCGCTGCGGGGTGCGGCTGAGCGCGAGCGCGTCGGGCGGGACGTCCTTCGTGATCGTCGAGCCCGCGCCGACGTAGGCGCCTTTGCCGACGCGCACGGGCGCGACGAGCTGCGTGTCGGATCCGATGAACACGCCGTCTTCGATGATCGTCGTGTGTTTGTTCACGCCGTCGTAGTTGCACGTGATCGTGCCGGCGCCGATGTTCACGTCCGCACCGACTTGTGCGTCGCCGATGTACGAGAGGTGCGACGCCTTCGCGCCTTCGCCGAACACGGCCTTCTTCGTCTCGACGAAGTTGCCGACTTTCACTTTCCTGCCGAGTTTCGTGCCGGGGCGAAGGTGCGTGTATGGACCGACGGATGCTTCGGCTTCGATGACCGCGCCTTCGGCGACGGTGCCGGTCTTGATGTGCACGTTGTCGCCGATGGTGACGTTGATGAGATGCGCGCCTGGCTCGATCACGCAGTCTTTGCCGATGCGCGTCGTTCCTTCGATCGTGACGAAGGGATAGATGACGGTGTCGGCGCCGATCTCGACCGTCGAATCAATGACAACCGTCGACGGATTGCGGAACGTCACACCCTCGCGCATCAGCCGTGCGACGACGCGCCGCTGAATTTCTTCTTCCACTTGCGCGAGCTCGGAGCGTGAGTTCACTCCGAGTGCTTCGATCGGATCGGGCGCGATGACCGCGCCGACGCGCTGCCCGCGTTTGCGCACGATTTCGATCAAGTCGGTGAGGTAGTACTCGCCTTGCGCGTTCGTGTTGCCGAGGTTGCGGAGATTGTCGAAGAGGTGCGCGCTTTCGAAGACGTAGATTCCGGCATTCACTTCGTCGATGCGCTTCTCGTCCGCGCTCGCGTCTTTCGCTTCGACGATGCGCATGACGGATTCATCTCCATCGCGAATGATGCGGCCGTACATCGCGGGATCGTCGAGCTTCATCGTGAGCAGCGTGATCGCGTTACCGGATCGCTCGTGCTCGTCGAGGAGCTGCCGCAGCGTTTCGATGCGCGTGAGCGGAACGTCGCCGGAGAGGATCAACACGCGTTGCGCGCGGACGTGATCCGCGGCCTGCAGCACCGCGTGTCCGGTGCCGAGTTGCTGATCCTGAATCGCGAAACGCGCGCGGTTGTCGACCGCTTGCTGCACGGCCTCGCGCTGATGGCCGATCACCATCACCGGCGGTTGCGCGCTGAGCTCGGTCGCGAGATCGAGCACGTAATCGATGATCGGGCGCCCGGCGGCGCGATGCAGGATCTTGATCGTCGCCGACTTCATGCGAGTGCCGAGTCCGGCGGCGAGAATGATGACGTCGAGGTCGCTGGTCATGGGTTTACGTTTTTCTCATTCGCTGCAGCGTATGTCCGTATCGGTCGTACAAGCGGAAGATCGTATCCCCGAGCGCGTCCGCGTCGTGCCGCACGTAATCGCCTTCCGCGATGATGTCGCCGAAGAACGGCGTGACGCCGAGCTCGCGAATCGCAGCGACGTCGAACGGCACGGGATACTGATTCTGTGCCGCATACGTGGCGAGAATCGATTCCGACGGTCTGCGCCCGTTGATCACCATCACGTCGGCGACGAGTCCTGCGTGCTCGATGATCGCGCTGAGATGGTCCTCCGCCGCGTAGCCGTCGGTCTCGCGCGGCTGTGTCATCACGTTGCAGATGTACACGCGCAATGCCTTCGCGCTGCGCAGCGCCTCGGCGATCGGTTTGATCGCAAGATTCGGCAGCACCGAGGTGTAGAGCGAGCCCGGTCCGATGATGATGAGGTCTGCGACGGCAAGTGCGTCGAGTGCGCGGTCAGGCGGCTTGGCGTCGGGTGGATCGATGCCGAGGTGGACGATGCGTGTGTTGCGCGACTCGGAGCTTGGCTTCTCGCCGATCTGCGATCCGCTGATCGCGACTTCGCCGATGAGCTCCGTGCCGTCTTCGAGCATCGCGCGCAGACGAACGTCGGAAAGTGTCGATGGATAGATCACGCCGCGAATCGCGAGCACTTCCTGCGCCGCGAGAATCGCGTTGTCGAATCCGCCGGTGATGTCGGTGAGCGCGGTGAGCAGCAGGTTGCCGAGGGAATGTCCCTTCAGCGCGGAGTCGGTATCGAAGCGATACGAGAAGAGCCGCGAGAGGAGTTGCTCTTCCTCCGCGAGCGCGACGATGCAGTTGCGGATGTCGCCCGGTGGCAGCATGCCGAACTCTTTGCGCAGCACGCCGGAGCTGCCGCCTTCGTCGGTGACGGTGACGATCGCGCCGAGCTGCGAGACCGTCCAGGCGCCGTCCGCCTCGACGTACGTCTTCAGCCCGCGCAGGAGCGTCGAGAGGCCCGTGCC
>DATKFO010000253.1:0-4339 GCA_035544355.1 Thermoanaerobaculia bacterium | reverse complement strand
GCGTCGACATCGATCATGGCACTGTCGCCGTGTGGCCGTTCGCGGCACCCTCCGGCGACAAGCACGTGGTCTACGTCGATCTCGACGCGTTGCGCGCGCAGGGCAACAAGCCGTGGACGATCTCCGACGGGAAAGCGGCGTCAGCGTTCTTCGCGCATTACGCACCGAAGGCGGGCCGCTATCACACGTTCGAGTGGGTGTTCCGCCAACCGGCAGCGCCGCAATCGGCCGCGTTCGAGTTGAAGCTCTATCGCAAAGGCGATCCGGTCGACAAACCGGTCGCGTACGTGCACCAGTGGGCGACGCTGTGCCCGCCGCAATCGCCGCCGCCGTCAACGTCATCGACGGCGCAGTGAGATCAGAGCTCGGCGAGCCCCTGCTTCTTCGCGTCTTCGACTGAATCAACGAGTACGCGCGTCACCTTGCCCAGCTCGAACGGCACGAATGATTCGCTCGGCGGCAGCGACTTTGCCGCGAGCACCGGCGGATACTCGACCTCGAGAAATGCGGCGCGCGCGAGGATCTCCGCGTATGCAGTTTGATCCGCAGTGAATTGAATCGTGATCCGCGCGCCGAACGTGAGCAGGCGATCCGTGTCCTTGAAGAGATACTTCGTGTACGCGCGCTCGACGTTCACCGACGAAGTGAGCCGCGGAAAGTCGGCGACTTCGTTCGAGAGAAAGCAGCCGGTCGTGCTCACGACAGCGCCGTGATTCCGCACCGTGATCGCGCCGGGCTCCCATCGCACGCGGAACGTGTAGTAGCCGTCGGCGATCGCGCGGAAGTTGCGCTGGAAGCCGGCGATCAGATCCGCCGTGATGGTCTGGCTCGTCTGCGGATGCGGCAGGACGCCGAGTTGCAGCACCATATCCCCCGTTGCGGCATCCAGGCGCACGGCACTCGAAAACTCCGCCATCGGGAACGTGCGGATCTTCGACCAGCCGTTGCCGGCGAACGGGGGACCGAGCGTCTCTTTGTGGTTGTCAGCCATGTTCAAACCTCCGCATGTGATCTCCCTACCCGCTACTCGTTCGCCGGCTTCAACCCTCTCTCGATCTGCAGCGGCTCCACGATCGGGTCGCGTCCGCGGAAATTGCGGAATAGCACCGCGACGTCCTGCGTGCCGCCGCGCGAGAGGATCATGTCGCGGAAGCGGTCGCCGTTCGCGCGCGTCATGCCGCCGTTCTCCTTGAACCAGTAGAACGCGTCGTCGTCGAGCACTTCGCTCCAGAGGTACGCGTAGTACGCGGCCGAGTAGCCGCCGCCCCAGATGTGCGAGAAGTAGGTCGTGTGATAGCGCGGCGGCACTTGCGCGAGATCGATCTGGAAGCGCTTGAGCGCCGCCGGCTCGAACGCGTTCACGTCCTGCTGCGGCGTTCCGTCCGGCAGCGCGTGCCACGCCATGTCGAGCAGCGCGGCGCCGAGGTACTCGGTCAGGCCGTAGCCCTGATTGAATGTGCGCGATTTCTTGATCTTGTCGACGAGCGTCTGCGGCATCGGCGCGCCGGTCTGATAGTGCTTCGCGTAATTCGCGAGCACCTTCGGCTCGAGCGCCCAATGCTCGTTGATCTGCGACGGGAACTCGACGAAGTCGCGCGGCACGCCGGCGCTGGTCGGGTACTTCACCGCGGAAAAGATCGCGTGCAGCGCGTGACCGAATTCGTGAAAGAGGCCGCTGACGTTGTCGAAGCTGACGAACGTCGGCTGTCCCGGCGCCGGCTTCTCGATGTTGAGCACGTTGACGACGACCGGCTTCGTGCCGAGGAAGGAGCTCTCGTCGACGAAGGAGTCCTGCCACGCGCCGCCGCCTTTGTTCGGACGCGCGTAGTAATCGCCGTAGAACAGCGCGATCGATTTTCCGTCCTTGTCGAAGACTTCGAACACGCGCACGTCGGGGTGATAAACGGGCAGGTCTTTACGCTCCTTGAACGTGACGCCGTACAGCTGATTCGCGGCGTAGAACACGCCGTCGCGCAGCACGTGCTCGAATTCGAAGTACGGCTTCACTTCGGCATCGTCGAGGTCGTACTCCGCTTTGCGCACCTGCTCCGCGTAGAAATCCCAATCAGCCGCAGTGAGCTTGAATCCACCATTCTGCGCATCGATCACTGCCTGCATCTTCGCCGCCTCGGCAAGAGCTTTCGCGGTCGCAGCAGGCACGAGATCCGTCATCAGCTTGATCGCGTTCGAAGGCGTCTTCGCCATCTGATCGTCGAGGCCGAAGTCGGCGAACGTGGGAAATCCGAGGAGCTTCGCGCGCTGGATGCGGAGCTGCGCGAGGCGCGTGACGATGGCGGTCGTGTCGTTCTTGCCGCCGTGATTGCCGCGTTTCTCCGACGCTTCGAGCAGACGCTGACGCACTGCGCGATTCTTCAGCGATGCGAGCTGCGGCTGCTGCGTCGTGTTCTGCAGCGCGAGCACGTACTTGCCGGTGAGTCCTTTTTCTTTTGCGCGTTGCGCGGCGGCGTCGATGTCGCCGTCGCTCATGCCGTCGAGATCTGCTTTGTTGTCGACGACGACCGCCGATTCGTCCGTGTCGTCGAGGACCTTCTCGCGGAACTGCGTGGTGAGCGTCGACTCTTCCTGATTCAGCGCGCGCAGCTTCGTCTTGTCGGCTTCATTGAGCAGCGCGCCGGCGCGCACGAAGTTGCGGTAGTAGCGCTCGACGAGCGTTTTTGATTCGGTATCGAGGCCGAGGGAGTCGCGCTGGTCGTAGATCGCTTTGACGCGTGCGAAGAGCGCGGGATTGAGCGAGATCGCGTCCTGATGCGCGGCGAGCTTCGGCGCCATCTCCGCTTCGACTTTCTGCAGCGCGTCGTTCGTGTTCGACGCGGTGAGGTTGAAGAACACCTTCGCGACGCGCGTGAGCAGCGCGCCGGAGCGCTCCATCGCCTCGATCGTGTTCGCGAACGTCGGCGCCTGCGGATCGTGCGCGATGCGCTCCATGTCCGCGAGGTTTTGCCGCATACCTTCTTCGAACGCGGGCTGGTAGTCGCTGTCCTTGATCTTGTCGAACAGCGGCGCCTGATCCTGCAGCGGGCTCGGCGCGAAGAACGGATTGGATGCGGAGAGCGCTGCAGGTGCCGGTGTCGTCTTCGGGGCCGGCGTCTGGGTTTGCGTGCAGGCGAGTGCGGCGAAGCAGACCGCGAGCGTCAGAATCGTACGTTTCATGAGGGGGAAGAACCGCGCGGGAGGCGCCGCATATGCCGCGTTCGGTAACGAACCGGCGACAATACGGCGCCATGAAAGAGCTCATCGCGAGCCTGCCGAAGGCTGAGCTGCATTTGCACATCGAGGGGACGCTCGAGCCGGAGCTGATGTTCGAGCTCGCGCAGCGCAACGGCATCCGCCTGCCGTACGCGTCGGTCGAGGAGCTGCGGCGCGCGTACGACTTTCACGATCTGCAGTCGTTTCTCGACCTCTACTACCAGGGTGCGGGCGTGCTGCAGACGCGGCGCGATTTCTTCGACATGACCGCTGCGTACTTTCGCAAGGCCGCGTCACAGAACGTGCGCCACGCGGAGATTTTTTTCGATCCGCAAACGCACACGCATCGCGGGATTGCGTTCGAGACCGTGATCACTGGCATCCGCGACGCGCAGGAGCTCGCGCAGCGCGACCTCGGCGTCACGTCGAAGCTGATTCTCTGTTTTTTGCGGCACCTCGACGAAGACGACGCGATGAAAACGCTCGACCTTGCGCTGCCGTTTCGCGAATGGATCGTCGCGGTCGGCCTCGATTCGGGCGAGCGCGGAAATCCGCCAAGCAAATTCGCGCGCGTCTTTGCGCGAGCACGCGACGAAGGATTTCTCGCCGTCGCACACGCGGGCGAGGAAGGCCCGCCCGAGTACATCCGCGAAGCGTTGGACATCCTTCGTGTCCGCCGCATCGACCACGGCGTGCGCTGCCTCGAAGATCCCGCACTCGTCGATCGTCTCGTCGCCGAACAAATCCCGCTGACCGTCTGCCCATTGTCAAACATCAAACTGCGCGTCTTCGACACGATGCGCGATCACAACCTGCGCACGCTGCTCGAACGCGGCGTAAAGGTCACGATCAACTCGGACGATCCCGCGTACTTCGGCGGCTACGTGAACGAGAACTATCTCGCGGTCGCGGAAGCGCTCGCGTTGACGCAGGAGGAGTTGGAGCGGATTGCGAAGAATTCGTTCGATTCCAGTTTCTGATGAGGCGTTACCAGTTACCAGAGGGACGAATCTGGAGTGCGGCGACCGCAGTCGCCGCTCTTCGACAGTTTTCGCGATGCCTGTGCAAGAGCGGCGATTGCGATCGCCGCAGTCCACACGATATGCCGCGATCGGATGTTCGGTTCCTCTGG
>DATKFO010000252.1:0-2976 GCA_035544355.1 Thermoanaerobaculia bacterium | reverse complement strand
ATCAGCGTGCCGGTCGCGCCCGATGCTGCGTCGCGAAATTGTGTGATGTTCTCGGCGAAGAGTTGCGGCGTGTTGCTGCCGATCGTGTTGCGCCAGATTCCGCGCTCGTCTTTCCAGATCACGGCGTCGCCGGCGAGCACGGGTTGCGTGCGTTCGATGCGTGAGATGTTGATTTCGTGCTGTTGCGTGCTGCCGAGTCGCGCGGTGCGTACAGGATCCGCGCCGTTGATGACGATCGATGCGGTTCCGTTCGAGGCCACGAGCGTCGCCGGCGCGCCGGTGATCGTGTCGAGCAGTGTGCCATCCGAGGTCACGCGCAGTACGGCGCCGCTGCCGTTCGTCACGAGCCACGCGTTTCCATCCCACGCGACGCTCGAGGTTCCGGATTGCCGCGGCAGCGAGAACGGCGCGCGGTCGCGGCGTCCTGCCGCATCGAGGTGATACGCGCGGAGCTCGCTCTCGCCGCGCGTCGCGAGCACGAGAAATCCGTCGTCGCCCGCGGCGAGATCGGCAAGTGATTCGTTTTCCGGAAGCGTGGTGATCTCGCCGAGCGACGTGCCGTTCAGCATCTGAAATTCGCGCGAGGATCCGAGGATCGTGATGCGATTGCGTGCGACAGCGAGCGCTGCGTCGATACCGCCGGGAATGTCGTTCTCGAGAATCGAGCCCGACTCGCTCACGCGCGTCAGGATCGGCACGCGCTTCAGCGCGGACCCGTTCGGGACCTCGAGCGTGGAGATCACGAGGAACTGCGTTCCATCCCAGATGACATCTGGAGATCCACCGTTGTCCCGCGGCGAAAACGGGGCGTGGCTGAGTTTATGAATCTCGATCGTGCGTGCAGCACCGCTGCGATCGAGCAGCACGCCGCTGAGATAGCCGTTCGCGCCGCTGACGATCAGCGCCGTTTGTCCGTTCGTGGCGATGCCGGTGTTGCCGACTGCGCCGTATCCGAGGTCGATCGCTTCGGGGAGGAGCGGCTCGCCGTCGGCGGAGACGATCATCGCGTAGCGATTCCACCAGTAGATGTACTCGTGCGAGGAGACGACGAGGAACGCGTCGCCGAACGGCTCGACCTGGACACGAAGCATTCCGCGCAGCGACGTGCGCGCCGGAGGCGCGGCCTCGAATTCAGGGAGGAGCGACACCGGAAAGCGCGCGGCCAGCGCGAGCAGGAGCGAGGCCAGGATCATGAAAGGTTATACGGCGATCTTGTCCTCAACGTTGATGCGAAGCGACTCGAGCCGTTGCACGATCGCGCGCTCGGCGCGCTCGATCGCTTTTTCGTCGTTGCGCAGATAGAACGAAAAATTCGCGCCGAAGAAAAGCGCGTTGAGCTCGAACGCGAGCTGCGACGGATCGATCGTCGGATCGATGTGCTCTTCATCCTGCGCCATGCGGATCGCGCGCTCGAGCGCGCCGATCCAATCGTCCATCAGTCGGCGCACCGTGTCGCGCACCGGGCCGGGACGTCCGTCAAACTCGAAGGAGGCGGCGGCGAAAAAACATCCGCCGGGGAACACGTGGCCGCGTACATACGAAAGCCACGAGCGGCAGAGCGCGAGAAGGCGCGGATAGCCGCGCGGTCCTGCGACGGCGGGACGCACGACGCGATTGATGAAACGCAGCGACGCCGCTTCGATCGTCGCGATCTGCAGATCTTCCTTCGATCCGAAATGCGCGAACAGGCCGCTCTTCGAGAGTCCGAGCTCGTCCGCGAGCCGGCCGATCGTCAGGCCTTCGAGCCCTTCGAGTGACGCGAGATCGACCGCACGCTCGAGAATGCTCTGGCGCGTGCGTTTGCCCTTCATGCGTACGCCGGAAGATCTTTCAGCAACTCAGCGTGACTCGTGCGAAACGCATCGCTCCACGGCGCCGGCTTGTGCGAGCTCGGATCGATGTTGACCACCGTGCGCTCGCCGCGCGCAAACGCGACGCGACCGTCTTCGCTGGAGATCGTGAAGCCGTACGTGCAGCTCCACTTCGTGAGCTCCTCGACCCAGAGATCGACGCGCAGCGGCTCGTGGTCGTGGACGGAAGCGAGCGGCTCGAGGAAGCAGTCGCCCGCGAGCGGCGCGCGCCCATCGAGCGCAATGATCGCGTGATCGACATGCTCCGCGAGGTCGGTGTGGTTGCGGGTGGGGGAAAGGAAAACGAACTTGGGATTGAAATCGTCGGGCGTCATTTGCGTGTCTCCTGTGATGGCGACCGCAAAATAGCACGAACGTTCGTTTTTAGTCAACCTGGAGTGCGGCGATCGCAATCGCCGCTTTGGCACACCCTCGGAGCGACCTGTCGAAAAGCGGCGACTGCGGTCGCCGGGCTTTGCACCTAAAGTCCCATTCCTAGCCGACATTATGTGCAGCGATCGCACTTTGTGTGCAGGCTGAAAGTCCGGGCACCTGCACGTCGAGTTCAAAGATCGAGTGAACGAGCGTTCGGATGTTGTGCGCGATGACCATCAGAAGAAGTTCGTTCGTCTGCGCCTCCTCTTTCTTGCTTCGCAGCGTGTCGGTGAAGACGCGCTTCATCATGGAGAACGTGCTCTCGACGTTGCTGCGTCGGTGGTAGTGCGGCAGGAACTCATCCTTCCGGTAGCTGTAGAGGTGAAAGAGCTTCGACCACAGCGGCGACTTCGGATCGTCGCGCACGATGTCTTTGCGGAACGGGATGAACGCCTCGGCTCCGATCGCGTTGATGGCCGCAAGATTCGAGCGACCCATGTACGCTTTGTCGGCGCTCACTTCGGCGATGGCGACGGTCTTTGCGCCGGTCCCCACGAGCGGCGCAAGTTGCGTGTAGTCGTTTGTATCGCGATCCGTGACGGTGGCGGACGCGATGACATTCGTCTTCGTTCCGACCATGGCGTGCAATTTCACCCACGAGCGCGAGATTTGATCGTGGCCGTACCTCGCCGAGTAGTGACGATAGAAGGACTGCGTGCCGAAGCCGGTCGAATCCACGGCAAACTGAGAC
>DATKFO010000251.1:0-10618 GCA_035544355.1 Thermoanaerobaculia bacterium | reverse complement strand
GAGCCCGTTGCGCTCGCGCGCGCCAGAATTCCGTCGAGCTGCTCGACGTACTCGCTCGCTTCGAGAATGAAGAAGTCGAGGAATCCGGGAGATGCCGGGTTCGTCATGGCCGGAAGATAGGCGGCGCGGCGCGGCGCCGGGCGGTCGGAGGGAGAGACAAGAAGCCTGACAAAAGCTAGGACGACGCTCGGGCCTCGTCCATAACGTCGCGGAGCTCGCGAATCGCCTCGGCGAGGCCGACGAAGATCGCTCGGCTCACCACCGAATGCCCGATGTTCAGTTCCTCGATCTCCGGGATGGTCGCGATCGCGTCGATGTTGCGGTACGTCAATCCATGACCCGCAAGTACCACCATGCCCATCTTCTTCGCCGCGCGCGCGGCGGTGGCGATCTTCTCCAGCTCCTTCGGCCAGTCGCCGTTTTTCCAGGCGTCGGCGAATTTGCCGGTGTTGATCTCGATCTTCGGCGCGCGCAGCTTGTGGCACTGGCGGATCTGTTCGAGGTCGGGATCGACGAAGATCGAGACGTCGATGCGCGCGTCGAGCAGCTGGCGCACGACCTTGTCGACGTTGCCCGAATGCAGCACGACGTCGAGGCCGCCCTCGGTCGTGACTTCGTCCTTCCGTTCCGGAACGAGCGTGACCTGGTGCGGCTTGATGGTCTGCGCGATGCGCACCATCTCCGACGTCGCTGCCATTTCGATGTTGAGATGCGTCATCACGGTTTTGCGCAGCAGCTCGACGTCGCGATCCTGAATGTGGCGGCGGTCGCCGCGGAGATGCACGGTGATGCCTTGCGCACCCGCAAGCTCGCAGATCATCGCGGCCGCAACCGGATCGGGCTCGTCGGTCTTGCGTGCCTCGCGGATGGTGGCGATGTGATCGATGTTGACTGCCAGGCGCATGTGTGTAGGTTAGCAGGCGTCCATGTCGAGAAAACGTCTCATGATCGCCATCGCCATTCTCCTTGTCGTCGCCGGTGTCTCCGCATTCATCGCGGTGTATCGCGCGCGTGCGCCGCGCACCGTCGCCGACGTGCTCGCGAAGTATGGGCCCGACGCACGCGCGCGATTGAAGCCGTTTTTCGATCGCGCGAAGGTCCAATACCCGTCGAAGCGCCTCGCGCTTCTTGTGTTCAAGCAGGAGAAGCGCGTCGCGGTGTGGGCGGACGGTCATTACATCCGCGCGTATCCGATCCTCGCCGCGAGCGGACACGCGGGACCGAAATTGCGAGAGGGCGATTACCAGGTGCCCGAGGGGTTGTATCGGATCGAGTGGCTGAACCCGAATAGCAGTTACCACCTGTCGATGCGCGTGAGCTATCCGAACGCATTCGATCGACGCATGGCCGTGCGCGAGAACCGTACGCGACTCGGCGGCGACATCTTCATGCACGGCAACGCGGTTTCCATCGGCTGCGTCGCGATTGGCGATCGCGCGATCGAAGAGCTGTTCACGCTCGTCGCGGAAACCGGCACGTCGCGCACGAAATTGATCATCGCCCCGAACGACCTTCGCGCGCGCGGCGCAGTGCTGTACGAAGGCGCGCCGCTCTGGATCGCGGAGCTGTATCGCACCATCGCAGCCGCGCTCACGGAGTTTCCGCTCTGGATGGAATCGGACAGCACGATCGGCGTTCGCGGAATGTCGAAAGTGGCGCCGCGTTAACGCATAACCGCATGCTCTATCGTTTCGACGACGTCGAGAAACAATACGGTCCGCATGACGTCCTGCAGGGCGTCACGTGGCAGCACAACCCCGGCGAGCACGTCGGCCTCGTCGGCCGCAACGGCGCGGGCAAGACGACGATCTTCCGCCTGCTGCTCAAGCAGGAGGAGCCCGATCGCGGCCAGATCATCCGCACGAACTCGTTGCGCATCGGCCACGTCGGCCAGCATCTCGACGCGGATCAGGGGACGACGCTCTTCGATTACGTCGAAAGCGCGTTCGCCGAAGTCCTCGCGATCGAGCATCGCATGCGAGCGATCGAGCACGACCTCGGCGATCCCACGAAAGATCACGATCGCCTGCTCGAAAAATATTCAGAGCTGCAGCACGAGTTCGAGTACGCCGACGGTTATACGCGACACGCGGACGTCGAGCGCGTGCTGACCGGCGTCGGCTTCGACGACAAGAACGAGTGGCAGCGTCCGATCCACGCGTTCAGCGGCGGACAGCAGAACCGCGCAATGCTCGCTCGCGTGCTGCTCACAGACGTCGATGTGCTGCTGCTCGACGAGCCGACGAATCACCTCGATCTCAAGGGCATCGAGTTCCTCGAAGAATTTCTGCAGAGCTTCAAGGGCAGTTACCTGCTGATCTCGCACGACCGTACGTTCCTCAATCGCACGGTCACGAAGATCGTCGAGCTCGCGCACGGAAAGCTCATCGAGTACAACGGCAATTACGAGCGCTTTCTCCTCCTTCGCGCGGAGCGGATGGAGAAGATGGCGACGGATTACGAACGCCAGCAGGAGCACATCGAGCGCACGCAGGATTTCATCCGACGCAACATCGCCGGGCAGAAAACGAAGCAGGCGAAGTCGCGGCGCAAGATGCTCGACAAGCTCGATGAGCTCGAGCGTCCCGAGGCCGATGAGACACTTGCGCACTTCAACCTGGATGGTGGCGCGCGCTCCGGCGCGATCGCGTTGACTGCCGATCGCGTGGCCGCGGGCTATCCCGGAAAAACAGTCGTCGAGAATTTCAGTCTCACGATCCGTCGCGGCGAGCGCTACGCGATCATGGGTCCGAATGGTTCCGGCAAGTCGACGCTGCTGAAGGTGTTCGCGTCGCGGCTCCAACCGCTCGCCGGCGCGATCACGTACGGCCACAACGTCCAACTCGGCTACTACGATCAAACCCTCGGCGATCTCGATCCGAAAGGCAACGTGATCGACGAAGTGTGGAACCTCGATCACTCGCAGACCGAAGAGCAGGTGCGCTCGTATCTCGCGCGCTTCTCGTTTTTCGATGACGACGTGAACAAGAAGACGCGCGACCTTTCCGGCGGCGAGAAGGGCAGGCTCGCGCTCGCGAAGATCATGTACGTCGGCGGCAACGTCATGCTGCTCGACGAGCCGACGAATCACCTCGACGTCTACACACGCGAGGCGCTCGAAGCCGCGCTCGAAGGATTTACCGGCGCGCTGATCGTCGTCTCGCACGATCGCTATTTCATCGATCGCGTGGCGGAGAACATCATCGTCGTCGAAGATGGCGCGGCGGATGTTTACTCGGGCAACTACTCTGATCTCGTCGAGAAATTCAAAACGGGTGCGGCGACGCCGGCGGTCGTGCACGTGCAGCATGCGCAGCCGGTGCTTCCGAAGAAGGAAGAGAAGCCTGTCGTTGTCGTCGATCGCACCGAACAAAAGAAGCGTGAGAAGCGGCTGAAGAAGATCGACGAAGAGATTGCCGCGCTCGAGGAGCGCATCGCGTCCGCCGAGCGCGAACGGGAGCGGAATGATTTTCTGCTCTGTTCCGAGGAAGTGTTTCGTGATGGCGAGCGCGTGAAGAAGATTCAGCAGCAGAACCACGATCTCAAGGCGATGATCGATCTGCTGTACGGAAAGTGGGAAGCGCTGTCGCGCGAGAAAGAGGAAGTCAGTGTTCGCTAGCATCATCGCGGCCGGCTCCGAAATGCTCGGACCGGTGCGCGTCGACACCAATTCGCTGAAGCTCACCGCCGCGCTGGAGCGTTACGGCATTCCGCTCGTGCGCAAGTCGATCGTCGGCGACGCGCTGCGCGATCTCGCCGATGAGATCCGCTACTCGATCGATCGTTCCGACATTCTGATCATCACCGGCGGCCTCGGGCCGACCGAAGACGACCTGACGCGCGAGGCGCTGGCGGAAACGTTCGGTCTCGCGATGGAAGTCGACCAGGCAATCATCGATCGCATTCAGTCGCGCTTTGCTGCGCGCGGTTGGGTGATGCCCGAGGTCAACAAGCGGCAGGGGAATGTGTTTCGCGGACAGACCACGCTGACGAATGAGCGCGGCACCGCGCCGGGATTTCATCTGCTCGTCGAGCACAAGCACGTCTGGGTGTTTCCCGGCGTGCCGCACGAGCTGGAGTGGATGATCGCGACATATCTCACGCCGTGGCTTGACGAGATCAGCGGCGGACGCAGTCGCTATCGCCGCGTGCTAAAGATCGCGGGGCTCACCGAATCGGGCGTCGAAGAAAGACTGAAGCCGTATTACGACGCGCATCGCGACGAGCACACGACGATCCTCGCGTCGAGCGGCCACATCGAAGTACACGTCACCGCGGACGGCGCGGAGTCCGACGCGCGCGGGGTGCTCGCGGCACGCGAACGCGAGCTCACCGAAATTTTCGGCAAGCGCATTTTCGGATTCGATGACGACACGATCGAGGAAGTGATCGGCCGCATGCTGATCGCGCGCAACGAAACCGTCGCCGTCGCCGAATCCTGTACCGGCGGCCTCCTCGGATCGCGCATCACCGACATCGCCGGCAGCTCGGCGTACTTCATGGGCGGCGCGATCTGCTACACCGGTGTCGCGAAGACGATGCTGGTCGGCGTCGATGCCGCGCTGATCGCCGCGAACGGCGAAGTGTCGGAACCGGTGGCGATCGCGATGGCGCGCGGCGCGCGCGAGCGCTTCGGCACGACGTACGGCGTCGGCATCACCGGCATCGCCGGCCCGAACGGCGGCACGCCGGAGAAACCGGTCGGCACAGTGCACATCGCCGTCGCGTCGCCCGACGCGCACGAACATCGCAAGCTGCTCTGGCAAGGCCCGCGCACGATCGTGAAGTGGTATTCGTCGCAGCAAGCGCTCGATCTCCTGCGCCGCGTGATCTTGACGCGCGAAAACACCTGATGCACATTGTGTGTATGAAACGCACAAATGTTGTGTTGGATGAGCAGTTGCTGGAGGAAGCGCTGAAGGTTACGGGTGAGCGCACCTATTCGGCAGTTTTGAACAAGGCACTCAGCGAACTGGTGCGCCAAGGGAAATTTCGCGAGAATTTGAAGCGAATGCAGGCCTTGGCGGGCGAGGACTTTTTCTTTCCGGGCTACCTCGAACAAATCAGGCCGAACGCATACAGCGTTCTGAAAGAGAAACGTCCCGCAGCGCACGAAGTGCGCGCCCCGCGCAAGAAGAAGAGCGGGACACGTCGTGCTGCTCGTTGATTCCAGCGTTTGGGTTCTCGTCGGCAGGGGCCGCGTCGATCTCGACCAGCGCGTGCCCGAGGAGGAGATCGCGATTTGTCCTCCGATTTTTCAGGAGGTTCTGCAGGGAACGAGCGCGCGAACATATGGTCCGACGCGGTTGACACTTCTCGAGGCCGTGATGCTCGATGCGCCCGTGCCGTTCGAGCGTTACCGATATGCCGTCGACCTGTACCTGCGCTGCCGCGCGAAGGCGTTTACGATCCGATCGAGTGTCGATTGCCTGATCGCAGCAACTGCAATCCAGCACAACGTCCAACTGCTGCATGACGACCGCGACTTCGATTACATCGCGAAAGTCGCACCGCTGAAGGCAGTCCGCGTCTAACCGCCCTTCGTGCGGAAAACCTGCGCGATGACGTCGTTGTAGAGCACGACGATCATCAGCATCGCGAGCACGGCGAAGCCCAGCTGCTGGATGCGTTCTTTTACGCGCAGAGAGAGGTCGCGGCGGGCGACGCCTTCGATCAGCAGGATCATGATGTGGCCGCCGTCGAGGACGGGGATGGGGAGCAGGTTCATGACGCCGAGCTGCAGGGAGATCAGCGCGACGAGTCCGATGAAGTCGCGGAGGCTGCGGCGCAGCATTTCGCCGGAGATGCGCGCGATCGAGATCGGGCCGCTGAGCTCTTTGACGCTGCCTTCGCTGCGGAACATGCGGCGCAACGAGAAGACGGCGAGCTTCAGCATCTTCCAGTTCTGACGCACGCTCTCGCCGATGGCCGGGATGAACGGGAGCTTCTGGATCGTGACGGGCACGAAGGAGAATCCCGGATACGTGTCCGGTGGATTTTTTCCCGGAGGCGCAAGCGTGATCGGGACCTTCGCGCCCGCGCGCTCGATCTCGAGGACGATCGGTTTCGTGCGCGATTTTTCGAAAACGCCTTCGAGGTCGAAGAGCTGCGTGACCGGTTTTCCGTTTGCGCCGACGACGCGATCGCCGACTTTGATGCCTGCCTTGGTCGCGGCGGAGCCGGGCTCGACGGAAACGACTTTCGTGTCGACGAACGGCGCCGCGCCGGCTTTTCCGACGGGACCGTAGTCGCTGTTCTCGTGAACCGGCGTCAGCTTCGTCGTCTGCGTCTTGCCGTCGCGCACGTATTCGACGTCGAGCGTCGTGCCGGCGTTCATCGAGACCATGAGACGGAAATCGTCCCAGTCGTTGATCGCTTCGTCCTCGATGCGAACGATGCGGTCGAACGGTTTCAGGCCGGCCTTGTCGGCGGCCTTGCCGCGCACGACCTCGCCGAGGATTGGTTTCAGCGGCGCTTGCGGGACGCCGATCATGTACATCACGGCGAAGACGGCGATGGCGATGAGGATGTTCATCGCCGGTCCGGCGAAGAGGATCAGAAAGCGCTGCCACTTCGGCTTCGACAGGAATTCGTCGGGGTTGCCGGTCTGATTTTCTTCGGGATTGTCGCCGGCCATGCGCACGTAGCCGCCGAGTGGGATGAGCGAGACGCGGTAGTCGGTGTCGCCGCGCTTGAAGCCGAAGAGGCGCTTGCCGAAACCGAACGAGAAGACGAGCACGCGGACGCGGAACAGCTTCGCGACGCCGAAGTGCCCGAGCTCGTGAACGAAGATCAGGAATCCGAGCCCGATGACGAAGCCGAGTACGTTACTTCCGAGAATCTGAGCCATGTGTGGTTAGTGTTGAACTTTAGTGATGTCCGACTGCAACATCGATTCCGCGCGCTTCATTGCGCGCCCATGCGTCCCAGTGCAGCGCATCTTCGACGGACGCGATCGGCGCGACGTTCCCGGCGTGCCGGTCGAGCACGCGACTGACGATTTCTACGATGCCTGTGAACGGAAGTTCTCCGGCGAGGAAACGCGCAACCGCAATTTCGTTCGCGGCGTTGAGCACAGCCGGCATCGAATGCCCCGCGCGGCACGCGGCGTACGCGAGCTCGACGGCGGGGAAGCGCCGCGAATCGACGGGCAGAAACTCGAGCGCGCGAATTTTTGCGAGATCGAGCCGCGCGAACGGCGCGACGACGCGCTCCGGAAATAGCAGCGCGTACTGAATCGGAAACTTCATGTCGGTGGTCGAGAGCTGCGCGATGATCGAGCCGTCGACGTATTCGACCATCGAGTGCACGATCGACTGCGGATGGATGAGGATGTCGATCCGATCCGCGGGCATGTCGAAGAGGTGATGGGCCTCGATGACTTCGAGGCCTTTGTTCATCATCGTCGCGGAGTCGATCGAGATCTTGTTGCCCATGCGCCAGGTCGGATGCGCGAGCGCGGCTTCGATGGTGATGTCGCCGAACGTGTCGAGGTCGCGGCGCAGGAACGGCCCGCCCGACGCGGTGAGGATGATGCGCTGCACTTCGTCGTGTCGTCCGCAGCGGATGGCCTGATGCACGGCGTTGTGCTCGGAATCGACGGGGAGGATCTCGCCGCCAGACTCGCGCGCGGCGCGCGTCATCACATCGCCTGCGGCGACGAGCACTTCTTTGTTCGCGATGCCGACGCGTTTTCCTGCGCGCAGCGCGGCGTACACGGGCGGGATGCCGGCTGCGCCGACGATCGCGGCGATCACAGCGTCTGCGGAAGGCATCGCAGCGACTGCAGACGCATCGCAGACGATCTCGACGTCGTGATGCATGAGCGATCGCAGACGCGCGACGTCGACGCTGTCGCGCACGGAAACGAGCTCGGGGCGATAGCGATCGATCTGTTCCGCGAGGAGCTCGATGTTGCCGCCCGCGGCGAGGCCGGCGACGCTCAGCGCGTCGGGGAATGCATCGACGACCGCGAGCGTGCTGCGGCCGACGGAACCGGTGCTGCCGAGGATTGCGATTTTTCGCATCAGCCGCTCATGATGTTCAACGAGCCGAAGCCGTTGACGATGAGAGTCCAGTAGCAATAGAGAATCGGTGCGGTGAAGAAAATCGAATCGAATCGATCGAGAAACCCGCCGTGCCCCGGAATCAAGGTGCCGGAGTCCTTCACGTCCGCGGAGCGCTTCCACATCGACTCCGCGAGGTCGCCGATCACGCCGGAGATCGAAAGCAGCACGCCGGCGATGATCGCGTGAAACAGCGGAAATTTCTGGAAGAACCAGAAGTGGGCGATGACGGCGATGATGATGGAGGCGGTGATGCCGCCGATCAGTCCTTCGACGGTTTTCTTCGGACTGATGCGCGGCGAGAGTTTGTGTTTCCCGAATGTCTTGCCGACGTAGTACGCCCCGCTATCGCCAAACCAAACAACCATCAGCAGAAAGAACACAAGTTTCGGCCCCTCGGCGAAATCGCCGCGAAGACGAATCAGCGAGCCGCCGAGCATGCCGACGTACATCGTGCCGAGAACGGCGATTGCGCTCGACGGCAGGGAGTCTTCGATCGCGCGTTTGCTGAAGACGTACGACGCCGGGATCACGAGCAGCGTGACGAACATCCCCATCTCGACGGAGACCGGCTCGAGCACGAACGCAGCCATGATGAAAAGCACGATCGCGATACAGAGCGCGACCGGCATCTCGTAGCCTTTCTTGCGGCCGAGGATGAGGAACTCGTAAAGCGCGAGCGCGCCGATCAGCGCGACTGTGGCGTCGAAGACATACGCGTGCGACCAGCCGACGATCCAGATTGCCGGCAGGCCCGCAACGACGGCCGTGATTTCGCGAGCGTAGCGCACTAGGACTGCTCGTCCGCTTCCACGAACATTTCGCGCTCGCTTTCGTCGACCGCGCCGAAGCGGCGATCGCGCGATTGGAAATCGATGATCGCCTCGAAAAGATTGCGGCGGCGAAAGTCGGGCCAGAGCACTTTCGTGACGTGGATCTCCGCGTAGGCAATCTGCCAGAGGAGGAAGTTCGACACGCGCAGCTCGCCGCTGGTGCGGATCAGGAGATCGGGATCGGCGACGTTCGCGGTGTAGAGGTGATCGGAGAAGAAGTTCTCATCGATGACGGCGTCGCTCATCTCCTTTTCGCGGAGGATGGTCATGATGCGATTGACGGTGTCGACGATCTCCGCGCGACCGCCGTAGTTCAGCGCGATCTGAAACAGCAGGCCGGTGTTGCCGGCGGTTTTTTCTTCGGCGTAGCGGAGCTCGCGCTGCACGCTCGGATCGAGTCCGTCGATGCGGCCGATCGGCGTGAAGCGGATGTTGTTCTCCATCAGCGTCTGCAGCTCTTTGCGGAGGTACTCCTTGAGCAGCATCATCAGCGTCGCGACTTCGTAGCGCGGGCGCTTCCAGTTCTCGACCGAAAACGCGTAGAGCGTCATGACCTGCAGTTCGAGGCGCGCGGAGGTCTCGACGATCTCGCGCACGGAGGCGATGCCGGAGCGATGTCCTTCGACGCGCGGCAGGCTGCGCGCGCGAGCCCAGCGCCCGTTGCCGTCCATGATCACCGCGACGTGCCGTGGCAGCCGCTTGAGATCGATCTTCTCGAGCAGCGTCTCCTCGATCGATCCGGGCTCGGCGAGTTTGCGGAGGTCGATCATTTTCGAAGGCGGGATGTTAGCACCCGTTGCCCGTTACCCGTTGCCCGTTGCCCGTCAAGAAACATCACGTGGCGACGGGCATCGGGCATCGGGCAACGCGTAGTCGATTGAGACCAAAATCAATCCCTTCGCGACCGCAGTCCAGCGCGCAACTTCGAACGCCGGTTCCAGCGAGCGGCGCAGCGCGTCGCCGTCGAGTTTTCCGCGTCCGATTTCGATCAGCGAGCCGGCGATGCGGCGGACCATGTAGCGGATGAATCCGTCTGCGGTGATGTCGATGCGGACGACGTTGCCGTCGCGCGTGACCGCGACGTTCTCGACGGTTCGGATCGTCGATGAGACTTCCGGCTCGGCGACGGTGAATGCTTTGAAGTCGTGCGTGCCGCGGAGGGCTTGCGCGGCTTCATGCATTTTCGTTTCGTCGAGATGCTGCGCGACGTGTGCGTGCGTTTCGCTGTGAAAGACATCGGCGAATTCGGTGTTCCAGATGCGGTACGCGTACGACTTTCCCTTCGCGTCAAAGCGCGAGTGGAAATCGTCCGCGACTTGCTCGACGCGGATCACGCGCACGTCGTCGGGCAACAGATTGTTGATGCCGAGCAGGAATCCGCGTGGCGGGATTTCGACGGGGGCGTCGATGTGCGCGCGTTGCGCGAGTGCGTGCACGCCGGAGTCGGTGCGTCCCGCGCCATGAACGCGAATCGGCGCGCTGAACATCGTGACGAGTGCCTCCTCCACGACCTGCTGCACGGACGGCGCGTTGGCTTGCAACTGCCAGCCGCCGTAGCGCGTGCCGCGGTACTGGAGGGTGAGGAGGAGGCGCATGACGAGTTGCAGAGTGGCAGAGTTACAAAGTTGCAGAGATCGTCATCGGTCTTCTCTGCAACTCTGCAACTCGGTTCTCCTTTGCAACTCTACCGAAGATCCTGCGCCAGCACCTGCTCGCGTG
>DATKFO010000250.1:0-2368 GCA_035544355.1 Thermoanaerobaculia bacterium | reverse complement strand
CGCCTACGAGTCCTTCACTGTTCGAAAGCGCCGCCGTCTGCCGCACTGGCACGTTCCTCGTGGCCTCTACATGATCACGTTCGGCTTGGAGGATGCCGTCCCAAGAGCTTTGCAGTGGCAATTGAAGATTGAGCGAGAGCGAGGAGGAGAGCGCAGCTATCGAATTGCGGTGGAGAGAGTCCTCGATCGCGGTCACGGCAGCGCTGTGCTCGCACGCGACGACACGCGGCGCATCGTCGAGTCTTCGCTGGCGTTCTTCAATCGACAGCGATACGTTCTCATTTGTTGGACAGTGATGCCGAATCACGTACATGTCATTCTTCGGTTGCTCGAGGAACACCGGCTGGATCAGGTCATGCAATCCGTGAAACGCCACAGCGCGCGTGAGATCAATACGATCCTCGGACGCCACGGCACGTTTTGGCACGAAGAGTATTTCGACACGCTCATGCGCTCGCCGTTGCATCTCGAACGAGCGACGAAGTATGTGCTCGGCAATCCTGCGAAGGCGGGGCTCGCGAGTGAGGGCAGAGTCGGATTCGATGCCGACGCATATGCGGAACTGATCTGGTAGCGCGCCGGCCAAGAAAATCGGCGGACTATAAGTCCGCCGTCCAGGGCGAGAACATGAAAACGCTGATCATCACCGGCGGGACGGGCGGACTCGGAACGGTGGTCGTGGCGCGGCTCGCGCGTGAGTACAACTGCGTGCTGCTGCGACGGCCGGAGACGGATCTTGCGAATGAGGTGAGCGTTCGCGAAGCGATCGCGCGGGCCGGCGAGATTTACGGGCTCGTGCACATGGCGGGTGGTTACGCGGGCGGCAAGGTTTCGGAGACGTCGACGGATGCGTGGCGGCACATGATCGATCTCAATCTCACCGGCGCGTTCATTGCGATTCGCGAGACGCTCGCGCGGATGAAGCGCGATGCGCCGGGTCGCATCGTCGCGATCAGTTCGGAGGCGGCGCTCACGAAATTTGCGGGCGCGGCGGCGTATACGATCTCGAAGACGGCGTTGAATTCGCTCATCGAGATGACAGCAGCCGAGGTCGCCGGCACTCCGATCACCGTCAACGCGTTGCTGCCCGCGACGCTCGACACGCCCGCGTCGCGTGAGGAGATGCCGGACGCGAAGCGCGTTCCGCTCGATCGCGTTGCGGACACGATCGCGTTTCTGCTCTCCGACGCCGGCGCGAGTGTGAACGGTGCGTTGATTCACCTGCGCTGACGAATCACTCGAAGATCTCGAAGGCCTGCTCCTCTTCGCCGCCGAGCGGATCGACGCTTTCTTTTTTCTCTTCGTGTCCTTCGTCGATCATCTGCTGCTCGGTCACGCTGAGGTGCGAGATGCGGCGCGAGATCGCAACCGAAAGCGACACCGCGAGCATCAGCGGCACGATCAGCTCGTAGCTGTGCGTCACCTCGACGGCGATGAGCACTGCGGCGATCGGACAGCGCAGCAGTCCGGCGAAGGACGCTCCCATCCCGACGACCGCGTAGGTGCTCGGATGGATGCCTTCGCCGGGCAGCAGCAATTGCATGGAGTGTCCGATTGCCGCGCCGAGCGCCGTGCCGATGAACAGCGACGGAGCGAACGCGCCGCCGAAAAGGCCGGCGCTCAGAGCGATCACGAATCCGAGCGTTTTCAGGCCGAATGCGAGTGCGGTCGATTCCGCGGTGCCGTTGCCCTGCAGCCACGACGACACGGAGTCGTATCCGACGCCGAGGATCGACGGCGCGATCAGGCCGAGCGCGCCGATGCAGATTCCTGCGACCAGCGCGCGTTGCACGAGCGATGGCATCGCGGAGATCCACCATCGCCGGAGGCGATGGGTGAGCGCGATCGCCCATCCGGACGTGAGGCCGGCGAGGATGCCGATGACGGCGAATCCGATCATCTCGCGCGCGCTGTTCCACGTCGCGTACGGAGCGGCGAGCAAAGCGCCACCGCCGAGCATTGCGCGCTCGACGACGGCGGCAGACACCGCGCCCACGAGCACGCCGCCGAGCAACCCACGCGGCGCGGAGCCGACCACTTCTTCGAGCGCGAAAACGACGCCGGTGATCGGCGCGTTGAAGACTGCTCCGATGCCCGCTGCGACGCCGACGGGAATCAATCCGCGCACGAGTTGCCCCGGCAGTTGCAGAAAACGTCCGACGATCGCCGCCGCGCCGCTCGTGACGACGATGGTCGGACCCTCGGGACCGAGCGGGGCACCGGCGCCGAGCGAGATCGGGTTCGCGATGAATGTGGTCGCGACGACGCGCGGTCCGAGGAGGTCGGGGTTCCGCGTGTTGTACGCGATGCGCACGCGGGCGAGGTTTGCGCCGATCGTCTGCGGCGCCCATCGGCGAATCGTCAGCGC
>DATKFO010000249.1:0-5617 GCA_035544355.1 Thermoanaerobaculia bacterium | reverse complement strand
CTCTGCTTTCGGCGGACATGCATACACGCGCTGTGCGACTTCAACACGAACGCGGAGCGTTTGACGAGCGCGATACGGCGCTTGGTCGCGCGCGGATCGCCATCAATGCCGTGCAAACCGAAGCAGAACGAGTGTGGATGTCCATCGATCTCGATTCCGCGGAGGCGTCGATCGTTCGTGAGCGAAATCCGCAGCGTGCCGTCGAGCTCCTGACGCAGGCTGCGGAGTTTTGCCGCAACAGCGATCGTCGTCTTTATCTCCCGCAGATTTTGCTCGATCGGGGGCGCACATACCTCGCGGCAAACGACGCCGAACGTGCGTGGCGCGACTTCGCTGCCGGAATCGACGAGCTCGAGTCACAGCGCGGCGCGATCGCAAACCTCGAGCTGCGCTCGCGAATGCTGAACACCGCGGAAGACTTGTTCGACGAAGCAATCGCCCTCCAAGTCCGCCGCAACGACGCCAACGCCGCGTTCCAGCTGGCGGAGCGTGCGCGCGCGCGGGCGCTGCTCGACGTCGTCGAGAAGGCGCCGGTCGCGAATGTGTCGGACGTGGCGAAGGAGCTCGATCGCGATACGGCGCTCGTCGAGTACGCGGTGCTGCCGGAGTCGCTTGTCATTTTCTCGATTCGCGATGGCGCGATGCGGATGCACACGGTTGCGGTGAAGGTGAGCGAGAGCACGCCGGCTGAGGTGCTTCTCGGGCCCGTGAAGGACGACATCGCAGCCGCGAAAAAAATCATCTTCGTTCCCGACAAGATTCTGCAGCGTGTGCCGTTTGGGCAGTACCTCGTGCAGTCGCATGCGGTCGAAATCGCGCCGAGTGCAAGCTTCCTCGTCGCGAGGAAGATCGAGAAAACAAAGCAACGCTCCGTCCTCATCGTCGGCAACCCTGCCCCCAACCCCGACGAAAACCTCGAGGCGTTGCCTTCGGTGGAACGCGAGGTCGACGACGTCGGCGCGATCTATCGACCGGCGCGTGTGATCTTCGGACCCGACGCGACGAAACAACGCTTCATCAGCGAAGCGCCGAACTATGACGTCATTCACTTCGCGGGGCATGGCGTTTCGGACGAAGAATCGCTCACAGCTTCGCTGCTCTTCGCGAAGACGAAGACGGACTCGGGCCGCATGTACATGAGCGACATCGCGAAGTTGAAATTGCCGCGTGCTCCGCTCGTGGTGCTCGCTGCCTGCGGCACTCTGCGCGGGAAAGCGGCCGGCGTCGAAGGGATGCCGAGTCTTGCGCGCTCGTTTCTCGCGGCGGGTGCGTCCACCGTCATCGGCACGCTTTGGGATATCGATGACGCGAAGTCGGCGACGTTGCTTGCTTCGTTTCATCGCCACATCGTTGCGGGCGATTCGCCGGCGGTCGCGTTGCAGAGCGCGCAGCGCGAGGCGATTGCGCGCGGCGGCGAGGATGCGGATCCGAAGAACTGGGCGCCGTTCGTCGTGTACACGGCAACCCCGTGAAACGGGCAACGCCGTGACACAATCGCGGCATGCAGCGGTCGGTCCGCCGTCTGATCTGGCTCGTGGTCTTCGTGCTCGGGCTGACGCTCGGTGCGGCGATTCTTTATCAGCTCGGCATGGGCTCGCTCGAAGGGAAGCCGCGCACGTTCTGGCAGGCACTCGAGTGGGCCGGCGAAACGCTCAGCACCACCGGCTACGGCGCCGACTCGCGCTGGCTGCATCCGCTGATGGTGATTCTCGTCGTGGCCGTGCAGTTCGTCGGCGTGTTCATCGTCTTTCTCATCATTCCGATCTACCTCGTGCCGTTTCTCGAAGAGCGCTTCGAGGAAAAAGTTCCGCGCGCGGCCGATGCGAAGCTCGATCAGCACGTGATCGTCTGGCGCTACGGACCCGCGGTCGAGACGCTCGTGCAGCGACTCGCCGCGAGCGGCGTGCCGACGCTCGTCGTCGAAACGGATGAAGCGCAGGCGCGCGTGGTGATGGAGCGCAATCAGGCCGTCGTGTTCAATCGTTCCGAGGAGGATGCGCTCGATGTTTCGCGACTCGATCATGCGCGCGCGATCGTTGCGAACGGACGCGATCAGGAAAACGCCGCGCTGATTCTCCGTGCGCGGCAGATGGGATTCCGCCGCGAGATCTACGCATTCGTCGAAGAACCCGCGCATCGCAAGCCGATGGAGCTCGCGGGTGCGACCGCTGCGTACACGCCGCGCCACATCGTCGCCGCCGCGCTCGCGGCGCACGCGAGCGATTCTCTGAGCCCGCGACTTCCCGGCATCGAAGAGCTCGACGGCATCGAGCGCCGCGAAGTGCGCGTGCTTCCATCGAGTCCACTCGCGGGAAAAACGCTGCGGCACGCGCGACTCGGCGCGATCGTCGCCGGTGTCTGGAATCGCAGTCATCTCAAGACCGAATGCAACGCCGAGACGATCATCGAGCCGGGCACGATCCTCGAGCTCGTCGGCGTTCCCGACGTCGTCACTGCCGCGGCTGCGCGCATCGGCGCACCGCTGCTGCGCAACAGCGGTCCGTATCTCGTCGCCGGCTTCGGCGAGGTCGGCCGCAAGGTGCACCAGCTGCTGACGGACGTCGACGAGGAAGTGCGCGTGCTCGAGCGCAACGAAGGTCCCGACATCGACGTCGTCGGCGACGTGCTCGACTCCTTCGTCCTCCAACAAGCCCGCCTCGGCGAAGCGCGCGCTCTGGTCCTCGCACTCGACAGCGATGACTCGACGCTCTTCGCGACGGTCATCGCGCGCGACGTCGCGCCCGACGTCACCGTGATTGCGCGCGTGAATCACGCACGCAATCTCGACAACATTCATCGCGCCGGCGCCGACTACGCGCTGTCGATCAGCGACATCTCCGGCGAGATGCTCTCCGCGCGCCTTCTCGGACGCAAAGTGCGCGCGCGCGACGAACATCGCAAGGTGATGCGGATCGCCGGCGAAAGCGTTGCAGGACGAACCGCTGCGCAACTTTCCGCGCAGTACGGCGCGTGCTGGGTGCTTGCCGCCGAGCGCGACGGCAAGACGCTGCGCGGCATCGACGCGAAGTTCGTGATCGACGCTGCCGACGCGCTCTGGCTCTGCGGGACGAATGAATCGCTGGCGCCGCTACACAGACTGGCGTGATTGGCGTCATCACTGCATGAAGGCCAGCGGAGGTAGGATTCCCTCACCATGTTCGAACGTAAGAAAAATCGCACACTCTCGTACACCCTGATGTTCGTCGCCGGCGCAGTTGCCGGCGCCGCGGTCGCGCTGCTCGTCACGCCTCCGAAGGTTCAGAAGCAGTTCAAGGCCGCCGTCGACGATCAGTTCGACAACGTCGAGAAGTTCGTCCGTCGCGCTGTGAACGGCTAGGAGCCATCCGAAAACGGGCTTTCCCGTGCCCGCGCCCGCTCCCGGTTTTCAAAGCCGGGCACGGGCTCGGGCACGGGTATGATCTTGCGAGTGAAGCCCGCCTTTTCTTGTCTTTTTCTCGCACTCCTTGTCAACGTCGCGAACGCCGCCGTCAACGAGCGCATGCTCGTCTCGACCGAGTGGCTCGCGGCGCACCTGCGCGACCGCAACCTCACCATCATTCACGTCGGCGCAACGCCCGAGGTGTACGCGTCGGGACACGTGCCCGGCGCGGTGTTTCTTGCGCTCACCGATCTCGTCGCGACGCGCGGCGGGACGCCGAACGAGGTTCCGCAGCTCGACAAGCTGACGAAGACGCTCGACTCGCTCGGCATCGGCAATCGCGGCCGGGTCATCGTCTACGGCGACGAGCCGATCTTCGCGGCGCGATTTTTCTACACGCTCGATTACCTCGGCCACGGCCAGCGCGTCGCACTTCTCGACGGCGGACTCGGGCTGTGGAAGAAGCAGGGCCACACGATCGAAACGACGAGCCGCACCGTTGCCGCGGAGCCGTTCACCGCTCGCGTGCATCCCGAGGATCTGGTTTATCTGTCGCAGCTGAAGAAGATTGCGCCGTCCGATTCGCTTGCGCTGATCGACGCGCGTCCGTCCGCGCAATTCAGCGGAAAAGAAGCCGGCGACGGCGTCGAGCGGCCGGGACACATCCCCGGCGCGATGAACGTGTTCTGGAAGGACGCGCTCGACGCGGATGAGAAGCTGCTGTCCGTCGCGGAGCTGCGGAAGCTGCACGAACGCGTCGATCGCGCGAAGCCCGTCGTCACGTACTGCCGCACAGGGATGCAGTCGTCCTTCGAGTATTACGTTCTTCGCTACCTCGGATACAACGTCGCGCTGTACGACGGCTCGTTCCTCGAGTGGTCGAACGAAGCGGGCACGAACGTGGAGTGATTGGTTTGCGGCGACCGCAGTCGCCGCTTTTGTACAGTCGTCGCGGAAATGTCGAAAAGCGGCGACTGCAGTCGCCGCACTCCACATCATTCCGCGGTCACGCGAAACCGCGAAACCTCGGCCTCGAACTCGCTGCCGCTGCGGACGAGGTTTTGCACGATCTGGTTGAACTCGCGTGCGATGGCGTCGTTTTGCTGTGCGATCTCGAGCATCGTGCGGGATGCGTCGGCGATGCGATCGGTCTCCTGCAGCTGCTGTTCGAGCAGGTCGCGCATGGCGCGCGCGTCTTCGGCGATTTTTTCGAGCGCGGTCGTGATGCCGCGGCCTGCGGTCGATTGCTCTTCCGTCGCGTTCTTGACCTGCGCGGCGATGTCGCGCACGCGCTCTGCTTCCGAGGCGAGGAGCTCCGTGCCGCGTGCTTGCTCGCGCGTGCCGCGATTGATCTCGGCGATGTGATCCGACATGCGCGACGTAACGTCGTGCAGGCGCCGGCTCGCTTTCGATTGTTCTTCGAGCGCGCTGGAGATCTTCGTCGCCATCTCGAACGACCGCGTCGCGCTCGACACGATCTTGTTCAGCGACTGCGACGCGTCCTGCGCGAGCTTCACGTTGCCGGTCACGCGCTCGACGCTTTCGTGCATCTTCGCGACGGCCTGCTTCGAGTTCACCTGAATCAATTTGATGATCGCGCTGATCTCTTTCGTCGAGCCGCGCGTGCGTTCGGCGAGATCGCGAATCTCGTCGGCGACGACGGTGAATCCCGCACCGTGCTCGCCCGCCTGCGCGGCGATGATTGCGGCGTTGAGCGCGAGGAGGTTCGTGCGATTCGTGACTTCTTCGATAACGCTGACGATGCGGCTGATCTCGCCGATCGAGCGCTGCAGGTCATCGAGCGTGCGTGCGCTCTCCATTGTCAGCTCGTGCTGCGCGCTGATGCCGACGACCGTGCGATTCACTGCGCCGCCGCCGGCCTCCGCGTCGACGCGCACCTGCTCGGCGATCTCGGCAGTTGCGTGCGACGTCGAGCGCAATTCGGCGATCGTGGAGTCCATCTCCGCGACGAACGAGAGCACTTCCTCGCCGATGCCGGCGAGCACTTCGGTGCGCTTCGACATCTCGTTCATTGCCGCGTTCATCTCGGTCGTCGACGACGACGTCTTCTCGACCGACTGGAAGAGGTAGTCCATGCTGCGCGCGACTTCCTCCGATGACGACTGCATCTCCATCGAGCGGGCCGACGCATCCGTGGTGAGATCGGTCACCGTCTCCGCCGCAACGAGAATGCTTCGGATTCCGCCGCGGACGTTCTCGACCGCGACGCTCGAGTTT
>DATKFO010000248.1:0-2987 GCA_035544355.1 Thermoanaerobaculia bacterium | reverse complement strand
CGTCGCGATCCACAACCTCGGCCTCCTCGGCGGCCCGCAATCCAGTCAGGCGCTCCTCGCGATCTACGACAGCGACGGCACGCAGGACGTCCGCGTCGCCGTCGTGAAGGGACTCTTCCTGCAGTCGAATGCCAAAGCGCTGATCGTGCTCGCGCGCAAGGAAAAGGATCCCGCGCTGAAGAAAGAGATCGTGTCGAAAATCGCGCTGATCCACTCGAAGGAATCGGCGGACTATCTGATGGAGTACCTGCGCGAGTAACGCGTCCGCTAGAATCCCGCACTCATCCATGCGGGGCTTCTTCGGATTCGGCTTGATCCTCCAGATCGCCGCGATCGTTCACTGGTCGCGGCGACGTCCCGCCAGCTACTGGCTCTGGATCATCATCATGTTCGGCGGACTCGGCGCGCTCGCGTACTTCCTCGTCGAAGGCGATTTCCGCGAAGTCACGCACACGTTCAAAGGCCCGTCTCGCCGCAAGCGGATTCGTGCGCTGCAGGTCCTTGTCCTCGACAACCCGTCCGCCGGAAATTACGAGGAGCTCGGCGAGCTGCTGCTCGAAGAGCGGAAGTGGAAGGAAGCACGCGAGGCCTACGATCGCGCGCTCGCGGTGCGCACCGATTCGATCGATCCATTCTATCGCCGCGCCATCGCGGAGTTCGAGCTCGGCGAGTACGAAGGCGTCGTGCGCGATCTCGAGCACGTCGTGAAAGTCGATCCGAAGTACGGCTACTGGAACGCGTACTGCCTCTACGCGAAGTCACTCGCGAAGACCGGACGACCCCAAGAGGCAATGGAGTCGTTCGAAAAACTCGCCGAGAAATCGACCGCGAGCGAGACGATGTACGAAGCCGCAGCGTTCTACGCGGACAACGGACGCGAAGGTGAAGCGCGCGAGATCGTGCAGCGACTCGTCGCGCGCGCCGTCACCATGCCCGCGTATCAAAAGCGCCGCGACCGGCCGTGGATCCGGAAGGGGAAGGCGTTGGAACGAAAGATGGGGAAGGCGTGACTAGTCACCAGCCACCCGACTCCAGCACCACTGCTCACCTTCCTCTTTTCCGCCGATCGTCCCCCCCACGCGTGCGCACAATTTCTTTCCGTCGAGCCAATAGATGACGCGCTGCGGAAAATCGTGCGTTGGATTTTCGAAGACGACGCGCGAAGCGGTGATCGTCTTCAGCGGGAACGGCGTCGCCGGACTGCCGCCGGGCATCGCAAGATAAACGAGCGTTCCGTCATCCTTGCGCTCGATGCGCAGAAACTCGAACGACGTCTTGCCGCGCTTCGAAACATCGCGATGCATGCCGAGCATCAGCGTCCCGCCGGCGCTCGTCCAGTGCTCTTCCATCGTCACATCGGCGGTCTTCAGTCTCCACGATCCGGCCATCCATCCCGGCAAATCGGCGGCGCGTGCGTTTGCGGCGAAAACGATGAGCAGTGCGAAGACGGTTTTCTTCATGGCGTGCAACGTAACTCCGCGCGCGCGGTCATGATTGGAGATTTCCGACAAACGCGTCGTTCACGGCGTGCTGCTCGCGGCGGAACTCCGTCGGCGTCACACCCGCGATCGCGCGAAACTCGTGGATGTGATGCGACTGGTCATAGAACGCGAGCGTGTCATCGGAATGCAGCGATGCGTGAAACCGCACGAGCCGCGCGAACTGCTTCGGTCCGACGCCGACGACTTCGAGAAACGCGCGCGTCAGCGTGCGCTCGGTCGCTCCCATGCGCAACGCGAGCTCGCGCACGCGAATCGTGCCGTTTGTTCTGCGAATCTCCGCGACCGCAGCACGCGCGAGCTCCAGATGCCGCGGCAAATACAGCGGCTGTTCGATCACATCCGCGATCGAATGAATGTCGAGCGACACGATCTGATCGCGCGCCTCGCTCATCGGAAAGCGAAAGAACGGCGAAGCACCGCCCGCGCGAAAACGAACGCCGATCACATCCGCCGCACCGCTCGGCTGCACGATCACGTGACGCCGGATCTCCCCCATCAACATCGCGCGCGGCTGCGACGCACCGTTCTGCCGGAACGGATCGCCACGATGCACGATCAGCTCGAACGACCCATCAGGAAGAATGCGCTCCGCCCCGCCGTCATGCGCGCCGCTCAGCGACCAGAAGCAGCGGATGAACGGCGCCAGCCGCGCAGGCGGCGCCCATTCGCGATACGAGAGCATGGGAGACAGTATATGGAGTGCGGCGGCCATGCCCGCCGCTTTGGGTAGCGAGCCAAAATCGAAAAATCAAAAGGGCGACGCAGTTTGGACTGCGGCGACCGCAGTCGCCGCTTTCGCATACCGCTGTCGAAAAGCGGCGATTGCGATCGCCGCAGTCCAAACGAGACGCCGCCTTGGGTTGTCACACCTCGTGACCACGCAACCTCGCGACCCGAAACACGTGACCCAAAGCGGCGGCATGGCCGCCGCACTCCAGATCAATGCCCGTGCATCTTCAGCAACCAATCCCACAAACGCTCCCTCCGCCCATCGCGAGCGCGATCAGTACGACCAGCACGATGACGATCCAAATCAACGACGCACGTTTACTCATAGGCGAGTGCCTCCCGAACGGCCATTTGCAGTGAGCGCCGCGCGGGGTAGAAGCTGCTGAGCGCGGCGAGGATGAGGACGAGTGCGAGCCACCACGCGATGGCGCGCGGCGACATGAAGAATTCGAGTGGGGTCTTGTGGAACATGCGGCCTGCGACGTTGTCCATCGCGAGCGTCGCGGGGATCGCGATGACGATCGCAACGAGCCAGCTGAGCACGCCCATCAGCACGCCTTCGAACACGACGTTGCGCGCGATGGTGCGCGGCGTCGCGCCGATCGCGCTGAGGATGCCGATCTCGCGTGTGCGCTCGATGACGTTGAGCGTGAGCGTCGACATCAGTCCGAGTCCGCCGACGAGCACGACGAGCATCGCCGCGAACACGAGTGCACTTTCGATGATGATGAGGTGGTCCGCGATCGCCTTGCGCCG
>DATKFO010000247.1:0-8494 GCA_035544355.1 Thermoanaerobaculia bacterium | reverse complement strand
TGGCGGGCCGCCTGGAGAGGCGGCCCTACGTTTTGTCAGGCGTTTACGGGGCTTCGATCGGGACGCGATTCGATTCGCGCATGCGATCGACGATCGATGCGCCGATCATGAAGAGTGCGCAGATGCCGAGCATCGCGAGGGTGATCCACGGCGCGTAACGGCCGTCCGCCGAATACGGCTCGGTCGCCGCGTGAATCGCTGCGCTGTTCGGCAGCACTTCGGCCTCGGAGAATTCGTGGATTGCGTGGAAGACGATCTGGAGCGTGAAGAGCAGGAGGAAGAGTCCGGTGACCTGGAAGAAGCGGCCGATGTTGATGCGGTGGCCGTAGTGCGCCCAGAGCCACGACATACCGGCGGCGAGCGCGAGTCCGATGGCGCAGCCGAGCCAGAAGCGGCCCATGCGCACCTGGATGAGCATCAACGCGGTCTCCATGCCTTCGCGCGTGATCATGAACAGCGTGAAACCGAAGACGCCGAGGGCTGCGAGGGCGCGCGAGCCGCGCGTCGAATGCATCTCGAGCTTCTTCTCCATGTCGCGCTTCATGTGCGGCGCGATGCGCCAGATGTGGATGACGAACGTCGCGACGAGCAGCGCGGCGACGAGGCCGAGGATGCCTTCCCAGAGCGGCTGATTGACCTTCTGCAACGCGGAGCCGAGCGCGAAGCTCGCGATCACGGAGACGGCGACGCCCCACCACACGGCGGGACGCAGCCAGTCGCGGCCGGTCTTGCGCAGGAACGCGAAGATGATGGCGACGGTGAGGAACGCTTCGAAGCCTTCGCGGGTGACGATGATCAGTGCGTTGAGCATGGGTTCGTTTGCCTCGCTATTTGCGGAGCTGCGTGCTGGCCGCGATCATCTTCACGCGGTCGGGAGCGTCGGGCTGTTCGCCTTTCTTCTTGCAGTTGGCGCAGACGCCGAGGATCTGCAGGTTGTGAAAGGTGGGAGTGAAGCGCTTCTTCTCGCAAATCTCGATCTGCCGCGCTTCGAGCAGAGGATCGTGGAACTCGATGACACTGCCGCATGTCGTGCAGATCAGATGATCGTGGTGGGAGTTCCCGGTGACGTGCTCGTAGTGGTAGTGATCTTCGCCGAGGTGGACGCGGCGGACGAGGCCTGACTTCATGAGCAGCTCGAGCGTGCGGTAGACGGTGGCGCGCGAGATCTTGACGTTCTTCTGCTTCATCTTGAAGAGAAGCTCGTCGGCTTCGAAGTGGTAGTGGATGGAGAAGATCTCGCGGACGAGCGACGTGCGCTCGCCGGTGAGCTTTAGTCCCTGCTGCTCGAGGAACTCCTGGAAGCGGCCGATCTCTCTCTCAACGTTCATCGCGGTTTCAATTGAGACTGAGTCTCAGTAGCGTGAGGAGAGTTTAGGAGAGAGCGGATTTCGGCGTCAAGTGGCGGTTGGCACAGGAGGTTGCACCGGCCAGTCGACGTTCGACGGCATCGCGCCGTCTTTCTTCAGTTTCTCCGTCAGCTCGCAGTGCAAGGTCTTCCAGACCTCACCGATCGCCGGCGACACGTTGCCGTACACGAGGTTCGTCAGCTCGCCGGGATCGTTCGCCATGTCGTACAGCTCGTATTCGAAGTTGCCCGCAGGCGTCGATTCGGTGAAGTACACGGAGTATTTGTATGCGTCGGTGCGCAGCGTGCGGATGTGCGTCGCCATCGTCTGCGGCAGATTGAACTGGTCGTCGTACGTGTAGACGACCGATTCGTGCACGCTCTTCGCGCGGCCGTCGAGGATCGGCGCGAAGCTCTTCCCGTGCAAGCCGCTCGTCTGCGCGCCGGTGAGCTCCGCGAGCGTCGGCACCAGGTCGAGCAGCGAGATCAACGCATCGGTCTGCTGCCCCTCGGGCCACACGAGCGGATTCGAGACGATGAACGGGACGTTGATCGCCTCGTCGTACGCCGTGTACATCTTCTCGCGCAGCCCGTGCGAGAGTCCCATCTCGCCGTGATCGGCCATGCGGATCACGAGCGTCGAGTTCGTGAGTCCGCGTCCTGCGAGCGCATCGAGAATCAGGTTGAACAGCTGATCGGAGAGCGTGTGCAGGTACGCGTAGAAGCGGACGTAGTTGTACAGATCCGTTTCCGACGACAGCGGACTGCTTTGGTCGAATTTGTTGCGAAACGCGAGCTGCACCGACGGCTTGGTCGTGAGGTCGTCCGCGAAGTTCGGCGGCAAGCCGATCGGAATGTTCTGAAACGCGGAGAGCGCGTAGCCGGCTTTCGTGAGATTCGGATAGACGAAGACGTCGTGCGGATTCACGAGCGACACGACGAGACAGAACGGGCCGGACGACGATTCGTAGCCGTTGATGAAATCGAGCGCGCTCGTGCCGCCGACGCCCAGGGTCTGCGTCTGCGGATTCGTGACGGGCATCGTCACACCCATCACGAAGCGGCCGTCGTTGTTCGGGATGCCACCGCCGAGCGTCGAGTCGACGCCGAGCGAGGTGCCGGCGTCGGGCGGATTCCACTGCTGCATGCCGTAGTTCGTCTGCAGCGCAGCGATGTCCGCTTCGGTCCAGTTGCTGCCCGACACCGGATGCGAGAGGTGCCACTTCCCTTTCCAGATCACCGGGTAGTTCGCGGTGGCGAGGATCGTCGCAAGGTTCGCGAGCGTCGTCGGCAGCGGCGTCGTGAACGTCACGTCGACGCCGTTCTGTTCGGGATACGTGCTCGTGAGAAACGACGCGCGGCTCGGCGAGCATTCGCACGCGGCGGTGTACGCGCGCGTGAACGTGAGCCCGTTGTTCATGAGCCGCTGCATCGCGGGAAGGTTGTTGCGAACCCAATCCGCGGGCCAGTGCATCGGGCGGCGCGTTTCGTCGGAGATGAGGATGACGATGTTGGGGCGTTGCGGGAGTTGCATGGGTGAATGGTTGCACACGTAGGTCCGGCTCTCCAGCCGGACCGGACCGCCTGAGAGGCGGTACTACGTTACAGCCGCGTTCTTGCCGCGCTTACCGCGGCGCGCACTTGCGGTTGTGCGGCGTCAATCGTCAGCGAGCGGTTCCAGAAGTCGAGGGCGCGGGAGTAGTCGTTGCGTTTCGCGTAGAACGTGCCGAGGTTGTTGAGGGCGAGCGTTGACGACGGTTGCAGGGAGAGCGCGCGCTCGAGCTCGGGCAGGCCTTCGCCGTAGCGGTTCATCTCGGAGAGTGCGGAGCCGAGGTTTGCGGCGATTGCGTACGACTGCGGGAAGATCTGCCTGCCGCGATAGAGCAGGCTGATGGCGCGCGACGGCATGTTGTGATCGCGGTAGTACGCGCCGAAGTCGATGAACCACTGCTCGGCGTTCGGCATGTTTCGCGACACGGCGGCCATGAACAGATCGTCCGCGACGCTGTACTGCTGGCGATCGAGCATCACCATCGCCATGTTGAGGTACGGAATCGGCCGCGTCGGATTGAGCTCGATCGCTTTCTGAAACGCGTCCGTCGACTCCTGCAGCTTTCCCTGCTTGCGCAACTCGATCGCGGTGTTGTTGAGATGGGCGTACGCACCCCACTGCTCCGGCGGAATCGGGCGGCTCGCCTCCTGCTCTTCGAACACCGGTGTGAGCGGCCGCGACGGATCGATGAGATGTCCGATCGCCTGCAGCGCCTGGATGTATTGCTTTGCGTCGAGCGTCGGCACGCCTCCGACCGCGCGATCGAAAAATTCGCTGTAGCTCACGATGCGCACCGATTCCACCGGCGTCACGTCGCGTAGCAGCCACGTCGCGGGCTGTCCCGGCATCTCGACGGCTTTCGGCAATCCGAGGATTGCGAGCGCGGTCGGCACGATGTCGTAGATCGAAATCGCGTGTCCCACGCGCGACGGCGCGACGTGACTGCCGTACGCGATGAACACACCGGGATTGCGGTGATCGGAGATCGACGCGCGTCCGGCGGGCGACAGGCGCGGACGGTTTTCTCCCCAGCGAAATCCGTGTGCGGAGACGACGATCACGGTCGTGTCGTCGGTGAGCACTTGCATCCACTCGCCGAGGAGGCGATCGATCTCCGCGTAGTAATTCGCAACGGCGGGCCAGTAGCGGCGATAGGCGACCTGGCCGATTCCTTCGCGATACGGCGGGTGATACGGGGCGAAGAGATGGTTGACGACGTCCGTGCCGTCGTAACCGACCATCGTCACGGTCGGCAGCTGCTGCTGATAGAGATCCATCGCGACGCGGTGATCGCTCCACGTTTTCGCGAGCACGTTGCGAAACACGTTGATCGGATCGGACGGATTGCCGCTCTTGACCGCTTCGTCGTACTCCTGCTGCGTGATGTTGAGGAAGCGGCGCACGTGCGCGTAGCCGATCGTCTCCACCGGCACTTCGTGTTGCCGCGCGCGTGATGCGATCGCTTCCGGATACGTCGCGCCGTGAACGAGCTGCACCGGCGTGTCGAAGACGGTCGCGCTCGTCGATTGCGGCGGCCAGTCGGACCACCAGTTCACCACCATCGCGTGACGGCCGAATGCTTCGGCGATGTTCCACAGCGCGGGCGCACGCAACCGCCGCGCATCCATCGGAGCATTCTTCGAGCGATCGATGAAATCGATCATGCCGTGGCGATCGGGTGTGACGCCGGTTGCAAGCGACGTCCACACGAGCGGCGAAACGGTCGGCTGAATCGTCTGCAGGCTTCCGATCGCGCCGTTGCGCATCAGCGCTTGCAGATTCGGAATGCGATCGTCGTATCCGAGCTCGGTGAGGAGGTCCCAGTCGGCGCCGTCGATCGCGAAGATCGCGACGCGGCCCACGGTGCCGCGCGCGCTGCGGCGCAATTCCGCGCGTTTCGTTTCGAGAAGAGCTTTGTGATCCGCTTCGATGCGCGAGATCTCGAACGCGGTGACTTTGAGTCCCGCGCGTGCGAGATGCGCGGCGACGATGTTGCGCAGCACGTCGCGTCGCGTCGCGAACTGCGAGGTCGGCGAGAGCAGTTCTTCGATCGGGACCTGTCGCGCAACCGCGGACACCGCTTCCGCGACGCGCGCGCGGATCCAGCCGTTCCATCCCGAGCGCACGAGCGTGCGCGCATCTTCGAGGCGATCGCCGACGATGCTGAAGCGCAGCCGGTAGTTGATCGTGACCGGCACGTTTTCCTTCGAGAGGATTTGAATCAGCCCGTCGCGCTGCGCCGAGCCGTCGCGTTTTTCGAACGAGAGGCGATAGAACTCATGCGGCGGCAGGAGCGTGAGGTGATTGCCCACGATCCGCACGCGGCCATTGCTCTTGTTCACGCCGACGATGAGACGCCGCGACGACGGCAGGAACATGCTCATGATGAGGTACATCAAGGCAGCCATGCCGGCGAGGAGTGCGATCGCGCGGAAGGGTTTGGAGCGGTACATCGGCGGGGTGTTAATGCAACGGCGTGACCAGTGATCGGTGATCGAGGAGGTTCAGCGCTCGGCGATCGCCACTTCGATCACCGATCACAGATCACTTCTTCCGTTTTACCAGCTGCTTCACTTCATCATTCCCGATCGGGCTTTGGGCGGAGATGATCACGGCCGCCGTTCCTTCGCGAAATTGCGGGATCGAGCAGCGGATGATCGCGGTGCCGTCCGCGGCCGTCTTGCCGCGGAAGATCACGCGCGGCGGCTCGATCGTCGAGATCACTTTCACCTCGATCGCGGCGGCGGCGATCGGACTTTGCGAGAGGCTCTTCCTCGCGGCGACGCGCATCTCCACCGACAAGCCGGAGTAGAAATCGGTCGGGTTCAACACCGACAGCTCGAGGTGCTCGCTCTCCGCTTCCGATGCGAGGTAATCGATGATCACCTGATCGAGCGTCTTGTTCTCGTCGATCGGAATCGGCTCGTCCGTCACCGTCGAAGTGCCCGCGGACGTCGAGAGCGTTGGCAGATCGGGACGTGGCGTGCTCTTCGTGATGTCCGCCGGCTGATCGAAGCGGCCGCGCTTGATGGCCGCGATCATCGTGCGGTGCTGCTGCTCCATCAGCCCGCCGATCCACTTCTCGTCGACGCCGGTCTTCAGCTGCTCGGCGTACGAGGTCTTCTTCGAGGCGAGGATCTCTCCACCCACGTACACCAGCGACTCGATGTAGGGATTCGACATCCCCTTGTCCTCGGTCTGGACGTGGTAGACCTTCTCGTTGTGTTTGATGTCGGTGTTGAAGCCGGTGATCAAGTGCGGCCTCGGCGCATGGGCGTTGAATTTCGAATGTTAGCAGACGGTGATCGGTGATCGGTGATCCACGAGGTTGCTGCGCCACGATCACCAGTCACTGATCACCGATCACTTTAGTTCTGATCGAGCCAAGCTCTCAACCACGTGATTCTCTCGAGCACGCGGGAGCGATCTTCCGCGTGCGGCATGAGCGCGAGATAACGCTCAAATAGCTCGATCGCTTGCGCATACGCATGTAGCTGGATCGCGAGCGACGCGCGATCGTGGACTTCGAACGCATCGCGCCCGTCGAGGATCAGCATGCGATCAACGGACGCGGCCGCTCGTGCAAGATCGTGCTTCGCGAGATAGGCGGCTTTCAGCTGCGCGAGCTCGCGGCCGAGGATCTCTTTGCGCGTGAACGAGCGGAGATGATGCTCGCGCAGACGCACGCCGCCGCCGTAGACGTTGTCGAGCAGCTTCTGCAGCTCCTGCGTCGTCAGCACGCGGCCGCCGTCGAACGGATCGACGACGACCTGTCCGAAGTGGCCGCTGAATTTCACGAGGAAGCGGCCCGGGAGCGCGACGCCGGCGACGTCGGCTCCGAGGCGGCGGGAGAGCTCGATGTAGAGAATCGAGAGCGTGATCGGCAGACCCGCATGGCGATCGAGCGCTTCGTTCATCAGCGCGCTGCGCGGGTCGTAGTAATCGTCGTTCTCGCCGTGAAACCCCTCTTCGTCGTAGAGCAGGCGATTGATCGCTTCGACGAATTGCCCGATGTCGTTCGTGCCGTGCAGGCGATTGCGCACCGCGTCGCTCCACGACTGCACTTCATCGAGGTAGCGGTCGACGTCGATCGTCGGCCGCTCCTCGAGCGCGATCACGAGCGAGGCTTCGACGAGGTCGACGTCTTCGTCGGGCCGCGCCGCGAGCTCACAGAACCGCTGTCGCGCGAGCGTCGGATGCGTCAAAACGCGCACGTGCTTTTCTCCTCAGCTCGTCTTCGATCGGTTTCTTCGCGCCGGTCTCCCAATCGAACAGAACGACCGTCACTTTTCCCGTCGCGGCGAGCGATCCGTCGCCTTTGCGAACTTCGTAGAGAAAATCGAGCGAGCTGGTCCGCATGTCGCCGATGCGCACGAGGACTTCGATCGACTCCATCGCGATCTGCTTTTTGAAATCGCACTCCGCGTGCGCCACGATGAAGCCGATGTCCTCGGGACGGCTGCCGCCGTTCAGCTCGAACCAGAGCAGCGTGCGCGCCCACTCGAAGTAGGTGAAGTAGGTGGCGTTGTTGACGTGACCGAAGAAATCGAGGTCGCGATACGGAACGCGAGAGGGAACCACGAACCAGCCGTCACGCCACACAGGTTCCGACATCAATTCATTGTAGCGACGTTGCGGTCGCGACCGGCAACGTTCCTTTCGTGCACGCCTGGAGATAACGGCCGGGAAGCGCGTGGTCGAGGTACGGCGCGATGATGGTCGAGGCCTGCACGAGGCGATTGAGATCGACGCCGGTCTCGATGCCCATGCGATCGAGCATGTAGATCAGATCTTCCGTCGCGAGATTGCCCGACGCGCCCGGCGCGTATGGACAGCCGCCGAGTCCGCCGGACGATGCGTCGTACGTCGCGATGCCCATCTCGAGCGCGGCAAGCACGTTCGCGAGCGCCGTTCCGCGCGTGTCGTGAAAATGCATCGCGAGCTTCGACGCGGGAATCACCTGCAGCAGCATGCCGATCACGCCCTGCACCTGCATCGGCGTGCCGACACCGATCGTGTCGCCGACCGAGACTTCGTAGCAGCCGATGTCGAGCAGACGCGCGCTCACTTCGAGCACTTTCTCCGGCGCGACGTCGCCTTCGTACGGACAGCCGAACGCAGTCGAGACGTAGCCGCGCACGCGCATGCCTTCTTCGCGCGCACGCGCCGCGACCGGCGCGTAGTTCTCGAACGACTCGTCGATCGACATGTTGATGTTGCGCTTGTTGAACGTCTCCGACGCCGCGGTGAAGATTGCGATCGACTTCACGCCCGCATCGATCGCGCGCTCGAGCCCTTTCATGTTCGGCACGAGCACGGGATACTCGACCCCCGGGTCTTTCGGGATCTCCGCGTAAACCTCGGCGGTGCCCGCCATCTGCGGAACCCACTTCGGGCTGACGAAGGCGCCGGCTTCGATGACCTTCAGGCCGGCGTCGGAAAGGGCGGTGATGTAATCGACGCGGGCGGGCGTCGGAACGATGGATGATTCGTTCTGGAGGCCGTCGCGGGGGCCGACCTCCACGATCTTGACTGAGTCGACTGAGATTTTCATGGCGCGTTAACGATGAACGATGAACGATGAATCATGACCGATG
>DATKFO010000246.1:0-9140 GCA_035544355.1 Thermoanaerobaculia bacterium | reverse complement strand
CCTTCGCGATCGCTTCCAGCGTCGACGCGGCGATCCGCGCGTTGCCGAGCATCAGCTGCGCGACACCAGCCGCGTGTTCGTGTCGCGGCGCTGTCTGAATGATCTCGCCAGCGATGGCGGCCAGCGAGAGTCGATCGCCCGTCAGATCTTCGACGCCGCGTCTCGCCGCGTGCAACGGCGCCCATCGAAATCCGCCCGTGAGCCGCGGTTCGATGTCGCGAGTGGCTGGCGCGCCGAGGACGAGGCGATGCAGCGGCTCGACCTCGCGCGGCCAGAACGATAGGACTCCGGCGGCCGCGAGAACGACTAGTGAGAACGCCGTTACGACAGACGCAACCCTGCCAACGAGACCCTTTGCGGCCATGATTTGTCGGGATTCGCCCTAAGGATACAATCCGCCGCCTTATGGCGACCACCGTTCGCATCAAAGAATTGCCAACCCATGTCGGCCAGACGGTCACGATCCATGGGTGGCTGTACAACAAACGCACGTCCGGGAAGCTGCAGTTTCCGATCATTCGCGACGGCTCCGGCTACCTGCAGTGCGTCGTGTTCAAGAAGGAAGTGACCGACGAGGTGTGGAACAGCGTGGAACAGGTGACTCAGGAGTCGTCCGTTCGCGTGACCGGCACGGTTCGCGCGGAGCCGCGCGCGCCGGGCGGGGTGGAGCTTGGGGTCGAGTCGTTCGAGGTCCTGCAGCTCACGCAGGAGTATCCGATCACGCCGAAGGAGCACGGTACGGCGTTCCTCATGGACTTGCGCCATCTCTGGCTACGCTCGTCGAAGCAGCACGCGATCCTTCGCGTGCGCAATGAGATCGAGAAGGGCATTCGCGACTTTTTCTACGATCGCGATTTCGTGCTCATCGACTCACCGATCCTCACCGCGAACGCGGCCGAGGGAACGTCGACGCTTTTCGAGACCGACTACTTCGGCGAGAAGGCGTACCTCTCGCAGTCCGGCCAGCTTTACCTCGAGCCTGCGGCCGCATCGTTCGGACGCGTCTACTGCTTCGGCCCGACGTTCCGCGCGGAGAAGTCGAAGACGCGGCGCCATCTGATGGAGTTCTGGATGGTCGAGCCCGAAGTCGCGTTCCTCGAGTTCGAAGGACTGCAAACGCTGGCCGAGGATTTCGTCGAGTATCTCGTGGTGCGGGCGCTCGATCGGTGCAAGGAAGAATTGAAAGTCCTCGAGCGCGACATCGCGAAGCTGGAGAAAGTCACGAAGCCGTTCCCGCGCATCACGTATCGCGAGGCGATCGAAGTGCTGAAGAAGAACGGCGTCGAGGCGAACTTCGGCGACGACTTCGGCGGCGACGAGGAAACGATCATCGCGAATTCGTTCGAGAAGCCGGTGATGATCAGCCGCTATCCCGCCGCGATCAAAGCGTTCTACATGCAGCCCGATCCCGAAGATTCCTCGCTCGCCCTCGGGCTCGACATGATCGCGCCCGAAGGCTACGGCGAGATCATCGGCGGCTCGCAGCGCATCCACGATCACGATCTGCTGCTGCAGCGCATCCAGGAGCACGGCCTGCCGGTCGAAGCGTTCCAGTGGTACCTCGACGTGCGGAAGTACGGGACGTTTCCGCATTCCGGATTCGGCATGGGAATCGAAAGGTGCGTCGCATGGATCTCCGGCGTTCCGCATCTTCGCGAGACGATTCCGTATCCGCGCATGTTGAATCGCATTTACCCATAGATGCCTGACACAACCCTCCGCGTCATCCCGCTCGGCGGCCTCGGCGAGATCGGCATGAATCTCATGGTCTACGAGTGCGGCGACGACGCCATCGTCGTCGACTGCGGAATGATGTTTCCCGACGCGGCCACCCTCGGCGTCGACGTCATCGTGCCCGACATGTCGTACATCTTCGACAACGCGTCGAAGTTCCGTGCCGTGTTTCTCACGCACGGTCACGAAGATCACATCGGAGCCGTTCCCTTTCTCGTCGAGCGCCTCGCGGTTCCGGTGTACGGCATGCCGCTCGCGCTCGGCTTCGTGCGCGACAAGCTCGAAGAATTCGGCGTCGCGGACGTCGAACTGCACGGCATCATGCCGCGCGACGTCGTGGAGGCCGGCGCGTTCCGCATCGAAGCACTCCGCGTGACGCATTCGATCGTCGACGCGCTCGGCTTTGCGATCACGACGCCGGCCGGCACGATCATCCATACCGGCGATTTCAAGATCGATCACACGCCCGTCGATGCGAAGCCGACCGATCTCGCGCGCTTCGCCGATTACGGCGAGCGCGGCGTTCTGCTGCTCGTGAGCGACTCGACGAACGCGCTCGTGCCGGGACACTGCCCGTCCGAGAAGACGGTCGGCACGGGGCTCGATCGCGTGTTCGCGAACGCGAAAAGCCGCATCATCGTGACGACGTTCGCGTCGCACATTCATCGCGTGCAGCAGATCATCGATCTCGCGCGCAAGCATCGCCGCAAGGTCTTCCTCGTCGGCCGCTCGCTCGTCGACAACGCCGAAACCGCCGAGCGCCTCGGCTACCTCCGCTTCCCACGCGAAACACGCGCAAGCTCGCCGGACCTCTCTCCGCGCGATCTCGTGATCCTTACGACCGGCACGCAGGGCGAGCCGTCGTCCGCGCTGTCGCGCATGGCGATCGGCGAGCACAAGCAGGTCGAGATCGAAGATGGCGATCTCGTCGTCATCTCGGCGCGCGTGATTCCCGGCAACGAGCGTGCGGTGTCGCACGTCATCGATCACCTTTACCGGCGCGGCGCGGAAGTCATCTCGCACGAGCAGCCTGACACGCACGTGTCCGGCCACGCGTGTCAGGAAGAGTTGAAGCTGATGCTGAACATCACGCGGCCGCGCTTCTTCATCCCGATGCACGGAACACTCCGGCATCTCGTGCATCACGCGCGGCTCGCGAAAGATCTCGGCGTGCCGCACGGCGTGGTGATCACGAACGGGCAGGTCGCGGAGATCGACGGCACCGAAATGCGCGTGCTCGAAGACCGCGTGCAGCAAGGCAAAGTGTTCATCGACTCCCTGGCGGAGGAAGTGCCGGAAGTCGTCGTACGCGACCGGAAGCATCTTGCCGAGGATGGGTTCGTGATCGTGGTGGTGGCGATCGATTCGACCGGCGCGCTCGTGCGCGATCCGGAGATCATCACGCGAGGACTGCTGCACGTCGACGAAAGCCAGGAGATCCTCACCGAAGTGCGCGCCCTGCTCGCTGGCATGATTGCCGAAACCTCTGCAGACGAGCTGCGCGAAGCGGAACTGCTGCAAGAGAAAATGCGCGCACTGCTGAAACGCTATTTCCGGAAGAGCATGGGGCGGAGACCGATGATCCTGCCGGTGATTTGGGAGATGTGAGATCGAGTTGCAGAGTTACAGAGGTGCAGAGTTGCAGAGGGGAGCCGATCAACCCCTTTGCAACTCTGCAACTCTGCAACTATGAAACTCGTAGAAGCCATCATCCTCGGCCTCGTCCAAGGCCTGACCGAATTCATCCCGATCTCGTCCACCGGACACCTCAAGCTCGTTCCCGAGCTTCTCGGATGGGGCGATCCGGGCGCGGCGGTGTCTGCTGTGATTCAGTTCGGAACGATCCTCGCGCTGCTGATTTACTTCGCGCGCGACATCGTGCGTCTCATCGCCGGTTTCTTTCGCGGACTCGCGACGCGTCGTTTGTTCGCGGACAAAGACTCGGCCGAAGCGTGGTACGTGATCATCGCCACGATTCCGATCGTCGTCATCGGACTGCTGCTGAAGAAACAGATCGAGACGGTGTTCCGCAGTACGTGGGTGATCACATTCCAGCTCGTGTTCATCGCGGTGCTGATGCAGATCGCGGAGGCATACGCGCGGCGCCGTGGATTCCGCGCGCGCGAAGAATTCGGCGCGAACGACGCGCTCTCGATGGGACTCGGGCAGTGCATCGCACTGATCCCCGGCTCGTCGCGCAGCGGCTCGACGATCATGGCCGCGCTGTTTCGCCGCATCCCGCACGATTACGCCGCGCGCTTCTCGTTCATCATGAGCATTCCCGCGGTGAGCGCGGCCGGCGTGCTCGAGCTGATCTCCGAGCGCAAACACCTCGCGACGATCGGCGTGCTGCCGATCGCAGTCTCGATCGCGGTCGCGTTCCTGTCGGGATGGGCGTCGATCTGGTTCCTGCTGCGCTACCTGCGCACGCACACCACGCACATCTTCATCTATTACCGGTATGTGCTGGGTGTTGTGCTCGCGGTGCTGTTGATCGGCGGCGTGATTGTTTAGGAGTGCGGTGACGAAGTCACCGCTTTCCGATCCGGATCACAAAGCGGTGGCTTTGCCACCGCACTCCTAAACGTCAACCCTCGCGCTGTGCGCGCATCTTTTGCTTGAGCGCGCGCTTCCGCCGAACGTCCCGGGCGGCGAGCTTGCGCGCCTTCCGGAACGTCACGACGGCGACGACGACCATGAGCACGAAGCCGCCAAACGCCATCACGTTGAACTGGTGGTCGCCGGTCCATGTGAAGATGACGGCGAGCAGGGCGAGGATCCCCCCGATCAACGCGAAGATGAAAAACGTCCAGTATTTTTGAATCTCATTCATCAATTCACTCCGAAAGCACTTGCACTTCGGGCACGTTGCGATAGCGCTCCGCGAAATCGAGGCCGTAGCCGATCACGAACATCGGATCGATCGCGAAGCCGGTGAAGTCGGGCGTGAACGGCACCTTGCGCGCTTTCGGTTTATCGAGGAACGCCGCCGTTTTCACCTTCGTCGCGCCGCGGCTCTCGATGTAGTTGTGTACTTCGCGAATCGAGAGACCGCTGTCGATGATGTCCTCGACGATCAGCACCGCTTTGCCGCGCATGTCGAGCATCGGTTCCTTCAGGATCGTCACCACGCCGGACGAATATTTCTGATTTCCGTAGCTCGAGATCTGGATGAAATCGAGCGCTACGTCCATCGGAATCTGCCGCACCAGGTCCGCGCAGAAGAACATCGCGCCCTTCAGCACGCAGAGTGCGATGAGCTCGGAACCGGCAAATTCGGTGCTGATTTCGGCCGCCATCTCGGCGACGCGCTTTTCGATTTGTTCGCGAGTGAATAACGTCGTCTGTGCCATTCGTGCCAGAATCATACATCGGGGGTTTCTGGTGTCAGTTGTCGAAGTCGGGGCCCAACACGCGCGCTACGTTCGCGCAGCGGATCGCTTCAAATCGATCTGGACGTACCACCAGTTCGCGACCGGTGTCTTCAAGAATTTCCTCGGATCCCCGCCGCCGTATCGCGCCGATTTCCAGCACATCTACGACGACATCAAAGGCGTCGCCGGCAAGCTGAACGAAGCGCAGCTGCCGAACGCGATCACCGCGCTCGACACGATCGAGATCGCCCTCACGCGCGCGTCGCGCATCCTCCTGATCGCGGACGAAGCGATCGGCCCCTCGCTGCTTCGCCGCTTCTTCGAAAAGCTCAAGCAGCAGGACGACGCGATCATCCACCACATCATCAAGTTCTATTTCTACGCCGACGCCATCGAAGGCGATCGCCGCGACAAGCTCGACTTCCTCTTCACGCGCATCGGCGAAGACTTCATGGTCGAGCGCAACGAGTTCGTGTCGCGCGAGTCGCTCGAATTCCGCGAGCGCCTGATCGCGCTCGTGTCGGTGCTCCGCGCCGCGGACGCGCTGCGCGACGAAGTCGTGCGCCTCATCATCGCCATCCGCTCGATGCGCGACGAGATCCTGCAGGTGAAGACGTTCGACGAGCTGACCGAGCGGCATCTGCTGAAGAACACGCGCACGTTCAAGCACCGCGTCGGCGATCTCTACTTCAATCCCGACGTGCTGCTCGCGATCATCGAGCTCAACGTGGTCACGAAGAATCGCTTCCTCTCGCTTTACGAGATCGAGGAGCAGCGCATCCTCGAGGATTCGCAGAAGCTCATGGAGCACGGCGTCGCGATCGAGCGCAACTTCGGCGACACGAATCCCGACCTCGTCGATGAGATCGCGCGCTTCCGCGAGTTCAAGGAGCGCTTCGACGAGCTACGCGCCGAGTCGAACGTGAAGCACGACCTCATCTCGCAGATGAAGGCGAGCATGAGCAACATCCTCGCGCAGCTCGATCGCGGACTCGAGCCCGACGAGCTCACGTCGATCGACGAGCTGCCCGCTGCGTTTTTCGCCGAGCAGGAGCAGACCGAAAGCGTGGCGGAGAAGTTCGGGCGCGATGAAGTGCTGCTGCCGTTCCTGAATCGCATCGCAAGCGCGATCGCTCCGATCTCCGCGACGCTCACGGACGAGCAACTGACCGAAGTCGTGATCGTGCGCGAGCTGCGCCTCGAGCCATGGGAAGTCGCCGCGTATCAGAAACTCTTCGAGCGCCGCGATCCCGAAGCAGACGAAGACAACGAAGAGCTGTGGACGCTCTACCTCCGCGCGGCCGCACTGCGCATGAAAGTCGACGAAGAAGCAACGATCCTCGCGACCGCGATGGCCGCGAACGTGCGCCCCGAAGGCGATCTGCTGTCGAAAGCGAAGCAGAGCCTCGATTCCGCGAAAGAGCTCGACGAGCTCTTCGCCGACTTTCTGCAGGAGGCCGTGTACTACTCGAACCCGCGCATCCTGCATCAGCTCTACCGCTCGCGATTCCGTCTCCTGCGCGGCTTTTCCGGACTGTGGCTGATCTACGATCGACAGTCATGAAGGCGTTGGCCGTCCGCCGTGTGCCGTTGGCCGTTAGAGAGCGGGCTGCGGGCTACGGCAAACGGCCAACGGCAAACGACCAACGAAGAAAATGAAAATCTACCGCTTCCTCGAAAACGGAGCTCATCACATCGGCGTCGCCGAGAACGATCGCATCTGGCGCTACAGCGGCTCGTCGATCTTCGACCTCGGCACGATCGAAGACGCGCGGCCGATTCCGATCGCCGAAGCGGAGCTGCTGCCGCCGGTGTCGCCTTCGAAGATCGTCTGCATCGGGCGCAACTACGCCGATCACGCGAAAGAGCTCGGCAACGAAGCGCCGTCCGAGCCGATCATTTTTCTCAAGCCGCCGAGCGCGGTGCTGCCGCCGGGCGGCACGATCGTGCGTCCCGCGATCTCGCAGCGTGTCGATCACGAAGCCGAGCTCGCGATCGTGATCGGGCGCGAAGCGAAGCACATCGACGCGAACGACTGGCGCGATTTTGTTTTCGGATTCACGTGTGCGAACGACGTCACCGCGCGCGATCTCCAGAAAAAAGATGTGCAGTTCACGCGCGGCAAAGGCTTCGACACCTTTGCGCCGCTCGGTCCGTGCGTCGCGACGCAGCTCGATCCGTCCGACCTTCGCGTCACCGCGCGTGTGAACGGCGACGTGCGGCAGGACGGGCGTACCTCGCAGATGATCTTTCCGTGCGGCGCGCTGCTGGCGTTCATCAGCAGCGTGATGACGCTCCTGCCCGGCGACGTCGTCCTCACCGGCACGCCCGCGGGCGTCGGACCGCTCGCGTCCGGCGACGTCGTCGAAATCGAGATCGAGGGGATCGGCGTGCTGCGCAATGCAGTGGCGTGAATCGCTGACCCAACTCTTTCCCGCGGTTGCCTTGCTGCCGCCCGGCGCATTCATCGTCGGCGGCGCCGTGCGCGATCTGCTCCTCGGCCGCGAGCCCGCCGACATCGACGTCGCATGCACCGATCCCTTCGCATGCGCCTCGCTCCTCGGCCGCAAAGTGATCCGTCTCGGCAACGAAGAACACCTCAGCGCCTATCGCGTCGTCCTCGGCGAGCACGTCTACGATTTCGCGCAGCTCCTCGATGACAACATCGATCGCGATCTCGCGCGCCGCGATTTCACCGTCAACGCGATGGCCGTCGACCTCGGAACCGACACGCTGCTCGATCCGCACGGCGGCGAGGATGACATCCACGAGCGCCTCGTGCGCATGGTGCACGCGACGAACTTCGACGACGATCCGCTGCGCACGCTCAAAGGCGTGCGGATGGCGGTGAAGTACGTGATGACGATCGATGACGCAACGTGCGAAGCGATTCGCGAACGTGCGGAGAAAATCGTCACGGTCGCGGAAGAACGTGTCACGTACGAAATCTCCGTCATCTTCTCGTCGAACGCGTTCCGCAAAGCGATCGATCTGCTGCGACGCACGAATCTCGATCTGGCGCTGTTCGGACGCGCGCTCGATGCGCGCGCGTTTCACGCGGACGACGTGCCGCTCGCCGCCGCGCTCGCGTTGCTCGTCGATGATCCGCGCGAATACGCGGAACGCTGGCGATGGAGCGAGCACCTCGCGCGCGACGTCGTCGCGCTCAAGCGACTGCTGAAAAAATGTGGCACAGACACTCCTGTCTGTGCCGCACTCGGGAGCACAGACAAGAGTGTCTGTGCCACATCAAAAGTCGACCTCTTCGACGCCGGCGAGCACGTCGCGCGGCAACTTCCCGCGATGCTCCGCGCCCTCGGTCACGACGATCGCATCGAATTTCCCGACTTCTCCACGCGCGCGTTGCTGACCGGCGAGGAGATCGCCCACGCGACGGGGCTCCCGCCCGGCAAGGAGCTCGGGCGCATCAAGCGCGCGCTGCTCGACGCGCAAATCGACGGACAAATTCACACGCGCGAGGCTGCAATCGTCTTTGTGCAGTCGCTACAATCGTCGCGAACCTAAAAACATGGGACCGTTCGTCCATCACATCGATCCGGTCATCGCCGACGTCGGCGGTGTGTATCTGTGGTGGTACGGACTCAGTTATGCGCTCGGCTTTCTCGAGCTGCACGTCTGGTTTCGCTGGCAGCGCGCGCGCCTCGGGCTCTCCGTACGCGACGTCTACGATTTCTCGATCGTCCTTCCGCTCTGCGTGCTCCTCGGCGGCCGCGCGGTCGAAGTGATTTTTTACGAGTGGCCGTTTTACAGCGCGCATCCGTCGCTGATCCCCGCGCTCTGGATCGGCGGCATGTCGACGCACGGCCTGCTCCTCGGCGCCACGATCGGCACGTGGTTGTTCTGCCAGGCGAAGCGCATCGACTTTCTTTCGATGGCCGACGAGCTCGTGATCCCCGGCGCGTTCTTGATGGGCGTCGGCCGCATCGGCAACTTCATCGACGGACAAATCATCGGCGCGGTGACGACGATGCCGTGGGGCGTGCAATTCCCCGACGCCGCCGGATTCCGCCA
>DATKFO010000245.1:0-2669 GCA_035544355.1 Thermoanaerobaculia bacterium | reverse complement strand
CAAAACGACGTACCGGTGGTGCTCGCGACGGACGATCCCGGCGTCTCACGCGGCGATCTCACCACCGAGTTTCAGCGCGCCGTCGAAGAGCACGCACTGACATACGCCGAGATCAAACGCGCCGCACGCAACAGCATCCAGTACTCGTTCCTCGAGGGCGCGAGTCTGTGGAAGGACGCGAAGTACACATCCGTCGTCGACGCGTGCGCAAAAGAGAGCAAGGAATGCACGGCGTTCCTCGATGCGAATCCGAAAGCGCGCGAACAGTGGCGCCTGGAAAAACGTTCCGCGAATTCGAAGCAGGTTTTTAGGAGTGCGGCGGCCATGCCGCCGCTTTGGGTCGCGTGTTTGGGTTGCGAGGTTGCGGGGTCACGCGGAGAACCTGGACGGCGGACTTATAGTCCGCCGATTTTATTGTCGCGAAAAACCGGCGGACTATAAGTCCGCCGTCCCTACAGAAACGCCTTCACGCACGGCGTGACCAGGTCGTAGTCGATCAGAAACGTGTCGTGTCCGTTCGGCGACGAGATCCGCTCGTGAATCACCGGCGTTCCGTTCGTGCGCATCGCGGTCTCGACGCGCTCGACGTCCGCGACGGGAAAGAGCCAGTCGGTATCGAACGAAACGAGCAGCGAGCGGCCGCGCCAATTTGCGAACGCCGCTTCGAGCGAGCCGTACTGCTCCGCGAGATCCATTTCGTCCATTGCCGCCTGCACGCGCACGTACGAATTTGCGTCGTACTGCGAGGCAAATTTCTTTCCCTGATGCTCGAAATACGAATCGATCTCGAACTGCCGCGTGCCGCCGCGACGACGGCGTCCGAACTTCGACTGCAGCGCTTCCTTCGACAGATACGTCATGTGCCCGACCATGCGCGCGACCTGCAAGCCGCGCAGCGAATCGGGATCCTCGTAGTAATCACCGCCGCGGTAGCGCTGATCCGCTTCGATGATCTTGCGTCCGATGATGTGCCAGGCGATCCCCTGCACCGGCACCGCCGCGCCGGTCGCCATCGCGACGATCGAGTCGCTCATCTCGGGATAAAGCGCGCACCACATCAACACCTGCATCCCGCCGAGCGAGCCGCCGGCGATGGAGCGGAGATGCGTGATGCCGAGTTGATCGAGGAGGAGTTTCTGGGAGTGCACCATGTCCTCGATCGTTGGCCACGGATAGCGTGATCCGTACGGCTTGCCGGTCGCGGGATCGATCGACTTCGGCGCGGTCGTGCCGTACGGCGAACCGGGCAGATTCGCGCAAATCACAAAGTACTTGTCGAGATCGATTCCTTTGCCGTAGCCGACCAGCCCATCCCACCACCCCGGACGCTCGTCTTCCGCGTTCGTGTATTTCCCGGCCGCGTGTGCACTCGCAGAAAGCGCGTGGCAGACGAGGATCGCGTTCGACTTGTCGGCGTTCAGCGTGCCGAACGTTTCGTAGACAATCGTGAACGGCGCGATCGTCTGTCCGTGCGTGAAGCGGAATCCATCCGCCAGCGTCAGCTCTTTCGGCGCCTCGGCAATGAACGTCTCCGGCATGGGCGCGGAAGCATAGCCTACGCGCTCGCCTTCGGCATCACCGCCCACAGGATCACGTACACGATCATCCCGGGAAACGCCGCGGAGAAGATCGACACGAGGACGTAGGCCACGCGCACGAGCGTCGGATCCCACGCAAGCCACTCCGCGATCCCGCCGCACACGCCGGCGATCATCTTGTTTTTTTCGGAACGTTGCAGAGGCATCTCATTTCTCCTGAAGCTCTCGTTTCAACTGTCCCTCGTAGATACGGCGAACTTCGTCGATGGTTGAGATCTGCTCGACGGTCTTATCGTCCCGTATGCGGACGATGCGCGGAAAGCGCAGCGCGTACCCCGATTTGTGACGCGAGGACTCCTGGATGCGATCGAAGGCGATCTCGAGCACGATCGTCGGCTGGACGCGATGCACCGGACCGTGCTGATCGATGGTCGTGCTCTTGAAATGCTCGGTCATCGTGGCGATCTCCGCGTCGGTGAGACCGGAGTAGGCCTTGCCGATGTTGACGAGCTCGTCGTCGAGGCGCACTGCGAACGTGAGATCGGAGAGCACCGAGCGCCGCTTGCCGTTCCCCCACTGCGCGTATGTGACGACGCAGTCGAGCGTCGCCAGCGCCTTCTTGTACTTCAGCCACGACTTTCCGCGGCGTCCCGGCGTGTAGATCGATTTCGGATCTTTGATGACGAGGCCTTCGTTCGCGCGAGCGCGTGCCGCGTCGAAGAGCGCGTCGACGTGGGCCGCGTCGCGAATCGGCGTCTGATCGGACGGGCGGATCACACCGCCGCCATGCACGAGGTCGCGCAGTTTGTACAAACGCTGCGCGAGCGCGCGCTCGAAGAACGGCTCGCCGTCGAGGTAGAGCAGATCGAACGCAAAAAACACGACCGGCGCTTCGGCGAGCAGTTTCTCCGTGACTTTGCGCCGGCCGAGGCGCGTTTGGATCGTGGCGAACGGCAGCACGCGATCGCGGAACGCGACGATCTCGCCGTCGAGGATCATGCTGCGACCGTGGGAGAGCGCGGCGGCTTCGAGCTCGGGGAAACGATGCGTGACGTTGTCGAGCGTGCGCGAATAGATCCGCACTTCCTTGCCGTCGCTGTGAATCTGCGCGCGGATGCCGTCGTACTTGTC
>DATKFO010000244.1:0-2238 GCA_035544355.1 Thermoanaerobaculia bacterium | reverse complement strand
ACGAACTTCAAGGCGTGGCTCTTCAAGATCATGAAGAACACGTTCATCAACAACTACCGGAAGAAGAAGCTCACGCCGCACAAGATCGACTTCTCGGAGATCGAAGAGTCGTACGAGCGCGTGATCCAGAAGAACGCGCCGGATCTCATCCGCGATCCGGAGAGCGAGATCTTCCAGGACATGATGGACGCCGACGTCAAGCGTGCCCTCGACTCGCTGCCGCACGACTACAAGATGGTCGTGCTCCTCGCGGACATCGAAGGCTTCTCGTACAAAGAGATCGCCGAGATTCTCGACTGCCCGGTCGGCACTGTGATGTCGCGTCTCTATCGCGGCCGCAAGATGCTGGAGCGCACGCTGCTCGAGTACGCGCGCAAGTACGGCTACATCCGCGGCGAAGCGGAGCCGGCGAAGATGCGCTCGCGCAAGGACGAGACGAAGGGCCGCAAGAAGAAGGAAGACGGAACGCCCGCGGACGGCGAAGTCACCGAGCCGGAAGAGAACGAGGAAGAAGTGCTCTTCGCGGCGGAAGAGGAAGATTTCGAGTTCGAAGTCGAGGAAGAGGAAGAAGAAGAGGAACAGTTCGAGATCGAGTAAGCCGATCCATATCGATGAATCCAACCCGGAGGGCGGCGTAAAGCCGCCCTCGCTGTTTTACGGAATTCACTCCCTCTCGCCGCAGTTCCCACCGTGCGCAGTCACATCCCCGCGCGGGAGGAAGCAGGAATGCTTTGTAGCGATGTGAAGCGAATCGTTTATTTCTTTCTCGATGGATCCCTCGGCTCCCGCTCTCAGCTGGAATTCAACTCCCACCTCATCGGCTGCCCCGATTGCGAACAGCGCCTCTGTTTTCAACGGCAGTTGCGCGCATTCGTCCGCCGGCGTCTCGCGCCGCTGAATGCTCCCGAACGGCTGAAAGTGCGTTTGACGCGCACGATTCGCGTGTTCGAAGCAGCCGATTAGAATCGGCGGCGTGACCAACTGCGGAACTAGCGATCAGCTGATTCTCGTCTCCACCAATCCGAACAAGGGAATCGAAGCCGAGCGCATCCTCGGCATCCCCTTGCTCCGCGTCGCGCTCTCGCTTCCCGAGATTCAAGCTGCGAGCGTGGAAGAGATCAGCCGCGCGAAACTCGAAGCGGCGCGCGCGAAGGGTTACGCGCGGCTCATCGTCGAAGACGTGTCGCTCGGATTCGACGAGCTCGGCAACTTTCCTGGTCCGTACGTGAAGTGGCTGCTCGAGGCTGCGGGCGGGCAAGGTCTCGCCGCGATCGCGTACGCGCTCAACAATCGATCCGCGAAAGCGCAATGCTGCGTCGCGTATTGGAATGGCAGCGACGGCAAGCTGTTCTCGGGCGAAACGGACGGCGAGATTCTCGTCGAGCCGCGAGGAACGCGAAAATTCGGATGGGACGCGTGGTTTCAGCCGCGCGGAACAGAGAAGACATTCGCGGAAATGAGCGACGACGAGAAGGATGCGATCTCGCATCGCGGCAAGGCCTATCGCCTTCTCGCAGCTCATCTTCGCGACGAAAATGCCCGTCCAACATGACAACGGTGAGCGGAAAACCGGACACGGTTGTTCGCAGTTTCGAAACCTTCTCCGATCAACATCGCGCGTAAATCCTTCGTAATCCTGGTTGTTGACCCGAGGTCAGGCGTTTCTCACACCATGGCAGACCCCTTGAACTGTAGGGTGTCGACGAAAGGAACAACGTATGTGGGTCTTCGACGGAGAAGAGTGGACCGAAGAGGGAAGCAGCGAACAGTCGAGCAAGACGCGAACGGAAACGATGACGTCGCTTCGGATCGACGACCTCGTCCCTGAGCTTCAGGTCGTCGAGGTCGTGCCGGTCCCGAGGACGAAACACATTCCGCCGTTTCCTCTGCCGTAAGCCCAACCCAAATCGGACGACAACTCGGGCCGCGCGTGCACAACGCGCGGCCTTTTGTTTGGAGTGCGGCGGACGTTCCAAACGTAGGGCCGCCTCTCCAGGCGGCCCGCCCTCGCGGAAATCGTGCTATTCGTCGCAGTCCGCAACTTCCCTGCAAGTGGCACGCGCAGGACAAGCTGAGAGCATGTCCTACGTTCACAAACGTAGGGCCGCCTCTCCAGGCGGCCCGCCCTCGCCGAAATCGTGCTATTCATCACAGTCCGCAACTTCCCCGCACGTGGCACGCGCAGGACAAGCTGAGAGCATGTCCTACGTTTCCCAACGTAGGCCGCCTCTCCAGGCG
>DATKFO010000243.1:0-6804 GCA_035544355.1 Thermoanaerobaculia bacterium | reverse complement strand
GTCCTCGTCTGCAACGCCGCAAACGCGTTCGTCCTCCCGCTCCTGCGCGCGAAGCGGACGCGCGTGGCGATCAACGTCGACGGCATCGAGCGCAAGCGCCGCAAGTGGAACGCGCTCGGACAGGCCGTCTACGCGATCGGCGAAACGATGTCCGTCGGATTTGCAGACGCCCTCATCACCGACGCGAACGTGATCGCGCGTTATTACCGCGAGCAATACGCGTTCGAGCCGCGAATGATCCCGTATGGCGCCGACTTCCCCGACGAGGAAGACTCCGACGTCCTCGAGCGCCTCGGCGTGAAGGACTACGTGCTCTACGTCAGCCGCTTCGAGCCGGAGAACAATCCGCTCGAGGTGGTGCGCGCCTACGAGTTGGCAGTTGGCAGTAGGCAGTGGGCAGAGACGTCCGCTCGATCTTCTGCCGACTGCTCACTGCCAACTGCTTACCCATTGGTCATGCTCGGCAAAGGCCTCTACGCCCCCGAGCTTGTCGCGGAGTTGCAGCGTTACGCGAGCGATCGCATCCTCTTTCCCGGCGCGTTGTATGGACGCGATTACCGTACGCTGCAGCGCAACGCGCTCGTCTACATCCACGCGACGGAAGTCGGCGGCACGCATCCGGCGATGATCGAGGCGATGGCGTCGGGTGGCTGCGTGCTCGCGAACGACACGCCGGAGAATCGGGAAGCCGGCGGGGATGCCGTCGGTTACTTCCAGCTCCGGCCCGCGGAAACGCTTTCGGGCATACTTTCTGATTGGCTCGCGAACGCCGGAATCCGGCAGGAGTTTCGGCAGCGAGCGCGGCGGCGTGCCGCCGAGCAGTACAGCTGGCAAGCGGTGACTGAGCAGTACGAGCGCCTTTTCGAGTCGATCGCCCGAGGCCGCTAGACGTTTTTGCTGGGGCCTCCGTATAGGGCATGAGTCGTAGTGCGGTAAGAGAAGAACGCAGATGCTGAAACAGAAAGCGCGCTTGATTGCGAGGATCGTCTACTTCGTCGATCTCGCGTTGATCACCGGCGCATTTCTCATCGCGTTCTACCTGCGCGATCTCATCCTTCCAGCATTCGATCCTGCGCACTTCCCGACCGGACTCTTCCCCCTTCGCGAATACCTCAAGGTCTATCCGGTCGTGCTGTTCATCTGGTCGGTGCTGCTGTTCACGTATCACTCGTACCACTCGCACCGCACCGTCTCGCTGAACCGCGAAGCGCTGACCACGATCCGCGTGAACTTTGTCGGCATCGTGCTCCTCGCGACGCTCGCGTACCTCCTGCCGCTCCGGCAGCTGTCGCGCGCGTGGTTCGTCCTCTTTGCAAGTCTCTCGATCGTCCTGCTGCTCGCGGAAAAAATCCTGCTGCGCGTGATTGCGCGTTGGGTCCGCTCGAACGGACTCAATTACCGCACGCTGCTGATCGTCGGCACCGGACGCCGCGCCACCGACATCGCGCACGTGATCGAAGCGCACAAGTACTGGGGCTACAAGATTCTTGGATTCGTCTCCGACGGCCATCGGTTGTCGAACGGCTGGGCGCGGTATCGCATCTTCGGATCCGTTCCCGATCTGCGGCGCATTCTCGAGACGAACGAGATCACTGAGCCGCTCGACGAAATCGTGTTCGCTGTGACGCGCAAGAAGCTCGACGAGATGAAGCAAATTTTTCTTCTCTGCGAAGAGCTCGGCATCCGCACGCGCGTCGCGATGAACTTCTTCCAGAACCGCGTCGCGCGCATCGAGATCGAAGAGCTCGAAGGTGTGCCGTTCCTCACGTTCACGACCACGCCGTCGAACGAATCGCAGCTCGCGATGAAGCGCCTGCTCGACATCGCGGTATCGATGCTGCTGCTCACGCTGACGTTCCCGGTGCTCGCGCTCGCAGCGCTGCTGATCAAAGTGACGTCGCCCGGCTCGGTGCTCTTCAAGCAAACGCGCATAGGCCTCAACGGCCGCATGTTCACGCTCTACAAATTCCGCACGATGATCGAAGACGCGCACGCGCTGCGCGACGGGATCGCGCACCTCAACGAGATGAGCGGACCGGCGTTCAAGCTGCGCAAAGATCCGCGCGTGACGTTCATCGGACGGTTCATGCGCAAGTTCTCGCTCGACGAGATCCCGCAGTTGTGGAACGTGCTAAAGGGCGACATGAGCCTCGTCGGCCCGCGTCCGCCGATCCCCGAGGAAGTGGCGTCGTATCACCGCTGGCATCGCCGGCGTTTGTCGATGAAGCCGGGCCTCACGTGCCTGTGGCAGGTGAGCGGCCGCAACGAAATCCAGGACTTCGATCGCTGGATGGAGCTCGACCTCCAGTACATCGACAACTGGTCGCCGTCGCTGGATCTGAAGATTCTGCTGCGGACGATTCCGGCGGTGCTTTCGGGGAAGGGCGCCAGCTAATTTATCCCGAAGCGCAGCGAGGGATCTCCGCGTGCACCGCGACCGCACGTTCCTATCTCCGAGGCTCGATCAACCTCAGTGCACGCAGAGATCCCTCGACAAGCTCGGGATAAACTGCCTGAAAAATGCCGAAGCTCGACAAATCCACAAAAGAATTCCGCGCCGCCGGTCACAAGCTCATCGACTGGATCGGCGATTACTTCGACAACATCGATTCCTACGACGTGCTCTCTCGCGTCCAGCCTGGCGACATCGAGAAAAAATTTCCTGCGCAACCGAGTGAAAGCGGACGTCCGTACGACGAACTGATCGCCGATTTCAACGAGAAGCTCGTTCCCGGCATCACGCACTGGAACCATCCCGCGTTCTTCGCCTACTTCTCGATCACCGGCTCGCAAGCGGGCGTCCTCGGCGAGCTGCTCTCCGGCGCGATCAACGCGAACGGGATGCTCTGGAAAACGTCGCCGTCGCTGACAGAGCTCGAGACGCTGGCGCTGCGCTGGGTCCGCGACGCGCTTGGATTGCCGTCGAATCTCTTCGGCATCATCAACGACACCGCATCGATCAACGTTTTCCTCGCCCTCGCCGCCGCCCGCGAAGACCTCGGCCTGAACATTCGCGGCGAAGGAATGACCGGCCGCGATCTGCCGCCGCTACGCGTGTATCTCTCCGAGCACACACATTCGTCCGCGGAGAAAGGCGCGCTCGCTTTGGGCTTCGGCCAGAAGAACGTCGTGAAGATCGCGTGCGATGACGCGCTGCGCATGCGTCCCGACGCGCTCGAGGAAGCGATCGCACGCGATCGCGCAAACGGGATGCTGCCGTGCGTTGTCGTCGCGACGTGCGGCACGACGTCGTCCGCTGCGGTCGATCCGATTCGCGCGATCGGCGAGATCGCGAATCGCGAAAAGATCTGGTACCACGTCGACGCCGCATACGCCGGTTCCGCGATGATCTGTCCCGAGCTGCGCGTGCATTGGGACGGCATCGAGCTTGCGGACTCGCTGATCTTCAATCCGCACAAATGGCTCTTCACGCCGATCGATTGCAGTGTGCTCTACACGCGCAAGCCGAAGGTGCTGCGCGAAACATTCGCGCTCGTACCCGAATACCTCACGACCACCGACACCGCCGAGATCAATTACATGGATTACGGCCTCCAGCTCGGCCGCCGCTTCCGCGCGCTCAAGTTGTGGATGGTGCTCGAGCACTACGGTCTGGAGCACCTGCGCGGCGTGATTCGCGATCAGCTCTCCTTCGCGCAGCGCCTCGCCGATGAACTGCGCAAACGCGACGACATCGAGTTCCTCGCGCCGCCCATGTTCAGCGTGATCGTCTTCCGCAAGAAAGGCTCCGACGAAGAGAACATGGCGCTGCTCGAACGAATGAACGCGAGCGGCAAGCTCTTCGTCTCGCACACGAAGCTGCGCGGCCGCTACGGCATCCGCGTGGCGCTGGGCAACGGCGCGACGGAGTGGCGGCATGTGGCTCAAATCCTGGATTTCCTCTGAGCTCCTGCCGTACGCGAGCGACTGGTGCCGCGGCAAGCAGTGGCTGCCGCGCGCGGTGCTGCTTGCGTATCTCGTCTACGCGGACCTGCGCTTCCTGAAGAATCCGGAATCGTCGACGTGGTTCTCCGGAATCACGTTCGCGTTTCATGAGATGGGTCATCTGCTGTTCTCGTTTGCAGGACATTTCATCTGCGCGCTGATGGGAAGCGGACTGCAGGTGCTGATCCCGATCGTCGTGATCGTTGTCTTTTACCGGCAGAGCGACTACTTCGGGATGTCGGTCGGCGCGTTCTGGCTTTCGTTCAACCTGTTCGAGCTCGCGCGTTATGTCGGCGACGCGCGAGCGATGGCGTTGCCGCTGGTTGGATTCAGCGACGATCCCGAGCACGACTGGCACTACCTGCTATCGACCGTCGGCCTGCTGCGTTTCGACACCTTCTTCGCGTTTCTGCTTCGCGTCGTCGCGCTGATCATCGGCGTCGCCGCGACCTGGTTCGCGGTGTGGTTGCTGATTACGATGAAGCGGGAGCGTGGTGTAAGGGTGTCATTCTGAAGTCGCGAAGACGACGAAGAATCCCCTGCCGACGGAGCGGCCAGCGTGCTTCGGCAGGGGATCCTTCGCGCCCTCCCACCGCCCGCTCAGGATGACACTTGAAGATGCGCGCGGATTCGCGCGATGACGGCGCTGCCGAAGGCTTCGAGCTTCACGTCGCCGATGCCGTAGATGCCGCGCAGCTCGTAGAGCGTCGTTGGGCGAATGCGTGCGAGCTCGCGCAAGGTGCGGTCGCTGAAGATGACGTACGGCGGTACACCGCGCGTTTCCGCTTCTTCGCGACGCCACTTACGCAGCGCTTCGAACACATCGCGATCGTATGGACCTTCCGCCACCGGTGACAACGTCTGGCGCGGCTGCGCGACTTTGTCGCGCTTGCGAATCGCCGGCTGCCGTAACTTCACTTCGGCGAAGCCGCGCATGACGTCGCGTGCGCGCGGGCCGAGGCGGAGGACGGGGTATTGATCGTCGGTTTGGATGAGGAAGCCCTGGCTGATGAGCTGGTACGTCCACTCGCGAATCTCGTGACGCGTGTGGCCGCGCAACAGTCCATACGTTGACAATTGATCGTGCCGCCGTTCGCGAACCTTCTCTGTGTCTTCGCCGCGCAGCACGGCGGTCACGTGGCCGACGCCGAACATTTCGCGCACGCGATAGACGCACGACACGATCTTCTGCGCGACCACGAGCGCGTCGGGGACGTCTTCCGTTTCGCCGAGGCAGATGTCGCAGGCGTTGCAGTTCTCGGAGGAGAAGGATTGGCCGAAATACTCGACGAGTGCGCGATGACGGCACGCGGCGCCGGCGCAGTAACGATCCATGTCGTACACGTGCTTCAGCGCGGACTCGATGTACTTCGGATCGGGCTCGATCTCTTCGGCGCCCGCCATCGTGGGCCGCTCGAGCATCGTCTTCCAGAGCACGACGTCGGAGCCGGAGTAGAGCAGCACGCATTCGGCTTCGAGCCCGTCGCGGCCCGCGCGTCCCGATTCCTGCTGATAGTGCTCGACCGACTTCGGCATCGCGGTGTGCAACACGAAGCGCACGTTCGAGCGATCGATGCCCATCCCGAACGCGACCGTCGCGACGACGAGATCGCATTTCTCGTTCGCGAACTTGTCCTGCGCGGCGCGGCGCTCGTCCTGCGGCATACCGGCGTGATATGCGACGACGTCGTGTCCGCGCTTGCGCAACTTCTCCGCGAGCGAGTCGACGTCCTTGCGGCGCGTGCAGTAGATGATGCCGGCCTCGTTCTTGTGGCGATCGAGCACGTCGAGCACTTGTGCCCATTCATCGTGACGCGCGAGCACGCGATACGTGAGATTTGGGCGGTCGAAATCGCCGACGAGCACCGCGGGATCGCGCAGCGCGAGCTGCGTGGCGATGTCCTTGCGCACCTGCGGCGTTGCGGTTGCGGTGTACGCATGCATCGCCGCGTCCGGAAACGCGTCGCGCAAATTGCGCAGCTGGCGATATTCGGGACGGAAATCGTGGCCCCAGTGACTGATGCAATGGGCCTCGTCGATCGCGAACGTCTTCACGCCCGCGCGTTTCAGCGTTTCGCGAAACGCGGGCATCGTCAGCCGCTCCGGCGATGCGAACAGCAACTTGATGCGTCCCTCGAGGAGATCGCGTTCGAGCGCCCGCAATTCAAGTCCCGATTGCGAGCTGTTCATTTGCGCCGCGGCGACGCCGCAAGCGATAAGGCCGTCGACCTGGTCCTTCATCAGCGAGATCAGCGGCGAGACGACGACCGTGACGGAATCGCGAAGAACCGCGGGCACCTGATAGCAAAGCGACTTGCCGCCGCCGGTCGGCATCACTACGAGCGAGTCGCGTCCTTCGAGCGCGGCGACCATCGCTTCCTGCTGCAGGGGACGGAACGAGGAGTAACCCCAGTGGCGGTGAATGGTCTCCAGGAGGCGGGCGATCACTGGCCGTGATTATGACATCTGTGATAGTTGTGACCTCTGCGATGCACTCCATCCGCGCGACCGCGCGCTACTCCCGAGCCCTTCATGCCACCGCGGAGCTTCTGACGAAGCTGCGCCTCGACTTCGCGTTCGTCGGCAGCGTCGCGCGCGTGGCGTGGCTCGGCGGCGAAGTGAGCGAGAGCTCGATCGACGTCATCGCCGTCATGAATCCCGAGCAGAAGAATCAAGTCGCGATGATGGCCAGCAACCGCGGCTATCGCGTCGATCGCGGCGAGATCGATGCGAGCGTCGAGCTCGATCTGATTCCATTGAACTTCGTCGACGAAGAAGGAGAGGTCCGCGTGCACGTGCTGGTCGCGAGCAACGCGTTGTACGGACGCATGGTCGCGGCGCGCGTTGCTGCGGACGAGG
>DATKFO010000242.1:0-8273 GCA_035544355.1 Thermoanaerobaculia bacterium | reverse complement strand
GAAGGCGCGGACGAAGTGATCGATTACACGACGAGCGATTTCAAAGCGGCAGTGCTGCGGCTCACGAACGACGCCGGCGTCGACGTCGTGTACGACTCCGTCGGCAAGACGACGTTCGATGCCAGCGTCGATTGCGTGAAGCTGCGCGGATCGCTGGTGATGTTCGGGCAGTCGAGCGGGCCGGTGCCGCCGTTCGAGCTGATGCGGCTCGCGAAGAATGGGATCTTTCTCACGCGGCCGAGTCTCGCGCATTACACGTCGACGCGCGAGGAGTTGCTGTGGCGCGCGAGCGAGCTGTTCGCGTCGATCACGTCGGGTGCGGTGCGCGTGCGCATCGATCGCGAGCTTCCGCTGCGCGACGCAGCGGAAGCGCATCGCTTGCTGGAGAGCCGCGCGACGGCGGGAAAACTCCTTCTGATTCCGTAGGGCGATCTGCGCTACCATCCGCAGCGACGGGAATGGATCGGTGCGTTTTGCACTTGTTGCCGTTCTCGAACGGAAGGCCACACGGAGAGATGGGTGAGTGGCTTAAACCAACGGTTTGCTAAACCGTCGTAGGGTGTAAAGCTCTACCGAGGGTTCGAATCCCTCTCTCTCCGCCACCGCCGGCGACGCGCCGATGCGTTGGTTGGCCAAGCCTCGGGCTCGCCTACTCCCGGATTTTCTCTTCGTGCGACTACTCTCTGGACGGCGGACTTAATAGTCCGCCGGTTCTGAAATCGGCGGGCTATAAGCCCGCCATCCACCAAGATCGCAAGCTCATGCATTCCAGTACTTTCCGCGACGCGGCATAGATCGTGCTCGGCCTTAAGTCGCGTCGAAACAGCGGACGCGAGCAGTTGACGCAGTACCGATTCACAATTCCGAAGGAGAAAACTTCATGGCTACGAGCAAGCGCGGTTTTGCGTCGATGGATCCCTCGAAGCAGCGCGAGATCGCCAGCAAAGGTGGTCGAGCGGCGCACGCAAAAGGAACCGCACACGAGTTCACATCCGACGAAGCACGCACTGCCGGACGCAAGGGCGGTGAGGCAGTCAGCCGCGACCGCGCGCACATGGCGGCGATCGGCCGCGAGGGCGGCCACAGCCGCGGAGCGCGCGCACGCGAAGCGGCGGGCACGAGCAGCAACATCGGCACGAGCAACGTGAGCAATGTCAGCAACGTGCCGTCGCGCGACATCGCGCAGGGCACAGGATCGCAGCCGTACGTTCGCCAGGCGAACGAAGAGCGCAGCGGCTACGAGACTATGAATCGCGAGAATCGCGACATGCAGAACGATCGCGGATTCGGCGTGTCGGATCGCGAGCGCAACAGCGACAACGAGCGGCTGTAATCGCTCGAGCATAGTTCGGGCGGCCACGGGCCGCCCTAACCATGCTCTTCGCGGCGGCGCGTTCACTTCCGCATCCGCATCGACACCGATCGCGTGACGATCGACAAGCTGCATGAATCTCGAATCGATTCTCCTCTGGGGCTTCGCAGCGACGATCGTGCTCACCACGCTCACGATTGCGGCGCAATCGCTGGGGCTGACTCGCATCGACATTCCGTTCATCGTCGGCACGATGTTCACGCCCGATCGCGATCGCGCGCGGATCATCGGCGTCGCGATTCACATCTTCAACGGCTGGGTGTTCGCCGCGGTGTATGCGCTCTATTTCGAAAACGTCGAGGTCGCGACGTGGTGGCTCGGCACGGTCATCGGCACCGCGCAGGGCGTGTTCGTCGTCGTCGTGCTGCTGCCGATGCTGCCGGGTCTGCATCCGCGAATGGTGTCGGACTCACGCGGCCCCGCGCCGACGCGTCTGCTCGAGCCGCCCGGATTCCTCGCGATGAATTACGGCCGCCACACACCGCTGCTCACGATCTTCGCGCACGCGGTGTACGGTGCGATTCTCGGCGCGTTTTATCTGCATCATTGAGACAGAGTGCCGCATTCACGAGCCCGATGTGCGTGAGCGCCTGCGGGAAGTTGCCGAGGAAGGCGCCGGTCGCGATGTCGATCTCTTCGGAGTAGAGGCCGACGTCGTTCGCGCGGCGCAGGAGTTTCTCGAATACGTCGCATGCTTCGTCGATGCGGCCCGCGTGGACGAGTGCTTCGACGAGCCAGAAGCTGCACGCGAGGAAAGCGCCTTCGCCGCCTTCGAGGCCATCGTCGGATTTGTAGCGGTACACGAGCTCGTCGTGGCCGAGCTCGCGGCGGATGGCGTCGATCGTTCCGAGGATGCGCGGATCGTCGCCAGGGAGAAACGACACGCGTGAAAGCGAGAGCAGACTCGCGTCGAGCTCGTGATCATCGAGCGTCGCGACGAATGAATTGCGCTGCGCGTCGAAGCCGTGCTCGAGCACGAGCGCGCGGATCTCGTCCTGCGTCGCGCGCAACGATTCGTCGCCGGTGAGGCGGATCGCGCAATCGAGCGCGGCCCAAGCCATCACTTTCGCGTGCACGTGTTGCTGCAGCCCGTTGCGTTTTTCCCAGATGCCGCTGTCGGGCTCGCGCCAGCGCTTCACGACCGTGCGTGCGAGCCGGCTCACGACCTTCTTCACATCGCTCTCGATCCGCTCTCCTCGGCTGAGATGTTCGTCGACGGCGCCGAGAACTTCGCCGTAGACGTCGAGCTGGAACTGATCGCGTGCGGCGTTGCCGATGCGCACGGGACGTGAGTTCGCGTAGCCCACGAGGTGATCGAGCGTGCGCTCGGGCACCTGCGATTCGCCGAAGACGTCGTAGAGGATCTGCAGGCTCGGATGCGTGAGCCGCGTTGCGTAGAGCAGCCAGCTGACGAATGCGCCGCCTTCGATCGTGAATCCGAGGTCGTCGAGTGCGGCGACAGTGAATGCTGCGTCGCGGAGCCAGCAGTAGCGATAGTCCCAGTTGCGCGGGCCGCCGAGCGATTCGGGGAGCGAGGTTGTCGGCGAGGCGACGATCGCACCCGACGGCGCGTACGTGAGCAGTTTGAGCACGAGCGCGCTGCGTTGCACGGCATCGCGATACGGCCCGTCGTATTCGCAGTGTGAAGACCACTCGCGCCAGAACGCGAGCGAGCGAGCGATCGCGTGCGTTGCTTCGTCGCCAATGTGCGGATGTACTGCAGGTGAATGGCTATCGAACGACAGCGCGAAATCCCGGCGCTCGCCGGCGCGCAGCGTGAAACGCGATTCGGTCGCGTCGGTGCGCAGGATGAAGACGTCCGCTCGGTCGACGCAGTAGAGACAATCGCCGCGCTGCTCGAAACGCGGCTTCGCACGCGCGTAATCGGGACGCGGCGCGTAGTCGACGACGATCGTGACTTCGCCTTCGACGACTTCGATGCGCCGCAGCAATTCGCGGAAGGGCGTGAGGCGATGGAGTTTTTCTTCCTCGCTCATCACCGGCATCAGATCGACGAGGCGCGCGACGCCGGTCGCAGTCGTGAACGTCGTCTCGAGCACGTTCGTCGCGTCGATGTAGCGGCGCTTCGCTTCGAACGCGCCTTCGGGACAGATGCTGAAATGGCCGCCGTTCGGATCGAGAAGGCGCGCGAAAACCGAAGGGCTGTCGAAACGCGGCCAGCAGAGCCAGTCGATCGATCCGTCGCGCGAGATCAGCGCGGCCGAACGCGTGTCACCGATGATGGCGTAATCAGAGATCGGTGATCGGTGATCGAGGGGGTGCGCCGCGTCGATCACAGATCACCGATCGCCGAGCCGAAGCACTTCGGCGAAGTGCAACGCCTTCCTTCCCGTTCCCTGCTCGATCTGTTCGCGGCAACTGAAGCCGTTCGCGATGATCAGCGTGTCGGGTGCGGCCTCGCGCACGAGCGGCAGGATCACGCGCTCGCCGACTTTCATCGACACGTCGTAATGCTCCTTCTCGAATCCGAATGCGCCGGCCATGCCGCAACAACCGGAGTCGGGATGCTGCAAATCGAGGCCCATCGCGCGCAGCAGGCGTTCTTCGGGATCGAATCGCATGATCGCCTTGTGATGGCAGTGCGACTGGACGATGGCTTTGCGCTCGAGCTTCGGCAGCGGGAAGCGATCACCTTCGCGCACGATGAACTCGCTGAGCGTCAGCACGCGCGACGAGAGTTTTTTCGCGCGCTCATCGTTCGGAAAGAGATTCACGAGCTCGTCGCGGAAGACCGAGACGCAGCTCGGCTCGAGTCCGATGATGGGGATGTCTTCATCGAGCGTGTCGAGCACCTCGCGCAGCAGTTTCTTTGCGAGGTCGAGAAAGCCCCAGTCGTAGAGCGGGCGTCCGCAGCAGAGGCGCTTGCGCGGAAGACCAACTTTGTAGCCGGCGCGCGTGAGCACTTCATACGCTGCGATCGCGGTCGCGGGCGTGAAGTGATTGTTGAACGTGTCGGGCCAGAGCAGGACTTTGCCGTTTGCCGTACGCCGTTGGCCGTTGGCCGGAGACAAATTCGTTTCTCGGCCAACGGCCATCGGCCATCGGTCAACGAACGTTTTCGGAGCGAATTGCGGCATCCGCCGCGCTTTCGCGATTCCGGCGAACGGCTTGAACATCGACATCATCGCGTTCGCGATGTTCGGCATCTTCGATGCGATGCCCGCCCACCAGTAGATCCAGCCCATCGCGTACGCGGCGGGCGGGCGCATGCGGCCTTCGTAGTAGTGCGAGAGAAATTCGGCTTTGTACGTCGCGACGTCGGTCCCGGTCGGGCAGTCGCCTTTGCAGCCTTTGCATGCGAGGCAGAGGTCGAGCGCGTCTTTCACCGTCTCGTTTCGCCACGAGCTCGAAATCGCGTCGCCCTGGAACATCTCGAACAGCAGATGCGCGCGGCCGCGCGTCGAATGTTCCTCCTCGCGTGTGACCTGATAGCTCGGGCACATCGTGCCGCCGTCGAGCTTGCGGCACTTGCCGACGCCGACGCAGCGCAGCATCGCGTGGCTCATGTGGCCCTCGTCTTCGTGAAACGCGAAGTGCGTCGGCGGTTTCCAGGGCGCGTAGCTTTCGCCGAGGCGGAGATTCTCGTCGGGGTGGTAGGGAGTGACGACCTTGCCGGGATTCATTTTCCATTCGGGATCCCAGAGCGACTTGAACTCGCGAAACGCCTCGATGAGCTCGGGCCCGAACATCTTCTCGAGCAGCACCGCGCGCGACTGGCCGTCGCCGTGCTCACCGGAGAGCGAGCCGCCGTGCGACACGACGAGATCGGCGGCCTCGTCGAGAAACGCGCGGAACTTCGCGATGCCGTCCTTCGACATCAGATCGAAGTTGTTGCGCGTGTGCACGCAGCCCTGGCCGAAGTGGCCGTAGAGATCGCCGCCGTAGCCGTAGCGATCGAGGAGCTTGCGATGATCGCGCAGAAACACGCCGAGTTTTTCCGGCGCGACCGCGGCGTCCTCCCATCCCTCCCACATCGGCGGACGGCCGGGCACGTGCGCGGTGGCACCGAGTCCTGATTCGCGCACGGTCCAGAGCAACTTCGCTTCGGCGTTTGTCGCGAGTTTGCCGCCGACCTTTTGAGCCTTCTCGCGCGCTTCCTCTTCGCTCTCGCCGCCGAACTCGACGAGCAGCCAGCCACCACCCGGCGGCAGCAGCGAGAGTCCTGCCGCGTTCATTCCTTTCGCGCGCTGATCGCGGACGAGGAGATCGTCGAAGCCTTCGAGTCCGATCGGCTGGTGCTCGAGCACGGACGGCACCGCGTCCGCCGCGTCGTACACGGTCGGATAGCCGATGATCGCGAGTGCGCGATGCGGCGGGCTGTAGACGAGCCGCGCTTTCGCTTCGAGCACGACGACGCACGTGCATTCGCTGCCGACGAGCGCGCGCGCGACGTTGAATCCGTTTTCGGGCAGCAGCTCGTCGAGGTTGTAGCCGGAAACGCGGCGCGGGATTTTCGGATAGCGCGCGCGGATCAAGTCGGCGTACGTGTGGCGGATCGATTCGAGTCCCGCGTAGATCTGCCCGCGCCGTCCGCCTTCGCGGATGATCGACGCGAGCTCGTCTTCGCTCGTCGCGCCGACGCGCATCCGCACGCCGTCGTACGTCAGGATCTCGAGCTCGTCGATGTTGTCGACGGTCTTGCCGGCCATCAGCGCGTGCACGCCGCACGAGTTGTTGCCGATCATCCCGCCGAGCGTGCACTGCGCGTGCGTCGCGGGATCGGGTCCGAACGTGAGCGTGTGTTTCTCCGCTTCGGCGCGAAGATCGTCGAGCACGATGCCGGGCTCGATTCTGGCGAATTCATGGATCGGATCCAATGCATGAATTCGATTCATGTACTTCGACATGTCGAGCACGACCGCGACGTTGCAGCATTGGCCGGCGAGCGATGTGCCCGCGCCGCGCGCGAGGATCGGCGCGCCGAATTTGCGCGCGAGCGCGACGGCCGCGATGACGTCGTTCGCGTCGCGCGGCAACACCACGCCGATCGGAATCTGCCGGTAGTTCGACGCATCGGTCGCGTAAAGCGCGCGCGATCCCGAATCGAATCGCACTTCGCCGCGAATCTCGCGCTGAAGCGCTGACGCGAGCGCGGCGGCATCGACGTTCAGCGACTGGATGCGATCGCGATGCTCGACGCGCGGCGTGATCGGGCGATTCGCGTGCGGGAACGGCTGCGGCTCGTAACGGCGGATCACGGCAGGGACGTTATCAGTGACTGGTGACTGGTGACCAGTGACTGTGGTGGCGCAACCCGAGAGCGAGCCTCTTCAGTCACCAGCCACCAGCAACTCATCTCACCTGTTCACGAACTTCGAGAACCGCGACTTCTTGTCGTCGTCGTACAGAAACGCGAGCTTCTCCTTGTCGAACTTCCGGAAGAACTCTTCCCAGGAGATTTCTTCGAGCGTGTCTTCGCCGCTGTAGCCCGGGTAGTCGATGCGCAACAGACCCTCCAGTTGCAACTGGTGCAGAACGATTGCCACAATCGGCTCATGCGCAACGAATCCGGTCTTCTCGCGCGCGCAGGAATGCGCATTGCCGACGTGTGCGAGCGCTGGTTTCCCGACGCGTTCGTCTTCGCGCTTGCCGCGATCGTGCTCGTCTTTTTCGGCGGCCTCGCGAGCGGCGTTCCGGCGACGAAGCTCGTGGCCGAGTTCGGCGGCGGCTTCTGGTCGCTCGTGAATTTCACGATGCAGATGGCGATCGTGATCGTCGGCGGATTCGTCGTCGCGAGCTCGCCGCCGGTTGCGCGACTGACGTCGCGACTCGCATCGATTCCGAAGACCGGTCGCGGCGCAGTTGCGTTCGTCGCGGCGTTCGCGATGCTGTCGTCGCTGATCTCGTGGGGACTGTCGCTGATCTTCACCGGCCTCCTCGTCCGCCAGATCACGCGCCGCATTCGCGTCGATTACCGCGCCATCAGCGCCGCCGCCTACCTCGGCCTCGGCAGTGTCTGGGCACTCGGCCTCTCGTCGTCCGCGGCGCTACTGCAGGCGACGAAGTCGTCGATTCCCGCGGCGCTGTTGCCGATCACCGGCGTGATCCCGCTGACGCAGACGATCTTTCTCTGGCAGAGCCTCACGATGGCGCTCGTGCTGATCGTGATGTCGGTTGCGATCGCGTACTACTCCGCACCGCGTGACGAAGACGCGCGCACGATGCCTGCGGTTGCGGAGCCCGACGAGGACGGGCTGAAGCCTGCCCCACAAACACCCGGCGAGCGCGCCGAGAACAATCCCATTCTCAGCATCGTCGTCGCGCTGCTGATGCTCGCGTACCTCGTGCAGCAGATCATCGAGAAGAAAGGTTTCGCCGCGCTCGATCTCAACAACTTCAACCTCGCGTTCCTAGCCATGGGCCTCTTGCTGCATTGGCGTCCGCGCTCGTTCCTGCGCGCAGTCGGCAAGTCCGTGCCCGCGACTGCGGGCGTCCTGATCCAGTTCCCGTTCTACGGCGGCATCTTCGGCATGATCTCGAAGACGCCGATCGCCGAACATCTCGCGAGTCTCTTCGTCACCATCACGACGAAAACGACGTTTCCGCTCGTCGTCGCGCTCTACTCCGCAATCCTCGGCATGTTCGTTCCATCCGGCGGCGGCAAGTGGGTGATCGAAGCGCCCTACGTCATGGCCGCCGCGAAAACCTGGGGCGCGCATCTCGGATGGACCGTGCAGATCTACAACGCCGCCGAGGCGCTGCCGAACCTGATCAACCCGTTCTGGATGCTGCCGCTGCTGGGCGTGCTCGGCCTGAAGGCGCGCGACATCGTCGGTTTCACCTTCCTCCAGCTCATCATTCATACGCCGTTGGTATTGTTCCTGCTGTGGGCGTTCGGACAAACGCTGGGCTATCACCCGCCAGCGGTGCCCGCCGCACC
>DATKFO010000241.1:0-6276 GCA_035544355.1 Thermoanaerobaculia bacterium | reverse complement strand
CGACCGACGTCACGATCACGTACAGCCGGCCGGGCGTGAAGGGTCGCACGATCTGGGGCGACCTCGTCCCGTTCGACAAGGTGTGGCGCACCGGCGCGAACGAGGCGACGTCGATCACGTTCAGCGACGACGTCAAAGTCAACGGCCAGGCGCTGAAGAAGGGGACGTACAGCCTGCACACGATCCCCAATGCGAGCGAATGGACCATCATCTTCAACTCGGTCGCCGATCAGTGGGGCAGCTACAGCTACGACGAAACGAAGGACGCGCTGCGCGTGAAGGCGAAGCCGGAGAAGGCCGCGTTCACGGAGTGGATGTCGTTCGAAGTGCCGAAGATCTCCACCGACGAAGCGACGATCGTGCTGCGCTGGGAGAACGTCGCCGTGCCGTTCGCGGTCAACAGCGACACGACCGCGAAGACGCTCGCCGCGTTCAAGAACGCGCTCAAGCCCGACTGGCGCACGCCGCTGCAGGCCGCGCAGTTCGCATTCGACAACACCGGCGCCGCGAGCGACGCCGAGATCAACGCCTGGATCGATCAGTCGATCAAGATCGTGGAGAATACGAACAATCTCTGGTTGAAAGCGCGCATGCAACAGCGCGCGGGCAACATCGACGAGGCGAAGAAGACAGCCGCGCTCGCAGTCTCGAAGGCGACCGAAGCACAAGGGCCGCTCGTCGAGACGATCAAGAGTCAGTCAGCGAGCTGGAAGAAGTAAGTTTAGGAGTGCGGCGGCTCAAGCCGCCGCTCTTCGATCCGGATCAGAGAGCGGTGGCTCTGCCACCGCACTCCTAGATCAATCAGCAGCGCCGCGACAACTCCCACCACGCAGCCGACCACGTTCCACCACAGCCACGCCATCGTCGTGTATTTCGCGCAGAGAATCACCGCGATCTCGCCGGTGATTGCGCCCCAGAACGCGGCGGTTCCGGTGACGTGCTTCGTGTAGAAGGCGAGCAGGAAAATCGCGAGGATCGTGCCGTAGAAGTACGAGCCGACGATGTTGACCGCGACGATGAGTGGGCCGATGCGGCTCGCGACGGTGGCAAATGCGATGCAGAAGAGTCCCCAGAAAACCGTCGCGAGCTTCGATACGCGCACGCAGTGGTGATCGCCGGCGTCTTTGTGGATCAGGCGCTTGTAGACGTCGACGATCGTCGTCGACGCAAGCGCGTTCAGTCCCGACGCCGTCGCCGACATCGCGGCGCAGAACACCGCGGCGAGCACGAGTCCGACGACGCCCACGGGGAGGTTGTTCATCACGAATGTGAGGAAGACGTAGTCGGTGTCGGAGCCGTCGGCGCGCGGATCGGCTTTCTGCACGAGCGCGATCGCTTCCTTCCGCTTCGCCGTTTCGCGATCTTGCAGTGCGCGGAGCTCGCTCGTCGATGCGCCGTCGAGTAGCGCGCGTTTCTTCGCTTCGAAGATCGCGCGATGCTCGTTCTCGAGCGTCGCGAGTTGCGTCGTGCTGACTTTCGCGCGATGCGTGGGGTTGAACAGCAGGGGCGGCTGCACGAATTGGTAGAAGACGAAGACCATCGCGCCGACGAAGAGGATGAAGAACTGCATCGGCAGTTTGACCATGCCGTTGAAGAGCAGCCCGAGGCGGCTTTGCGTGACGGTTTCGCCGGTGAGGTAGCGCTGCACTTGCGATTGGTCGGTGCCGAAGTACGCGAGCGCGACCATCAAGCCGCCGATGAGTCCCGACCAGAAGTTGTACGGAGTCGACAGGTCGAACGTGAAGTCGATGACGTTGATGCGGCCCATGCGTCCCGCGACACGCACCGCGTCGACGAAGCCGACGCTCTTCGGCAGCGAATGAATCGCGATCGCGAGCGCGACCGCCATGCCGCCGAGTGCGATGAAAAGCTGATGCATCTGCGTCCAGCTCACGGCCTTCGTTCCGCCGCTTGCTGTGTAGATGATGACGAGCGTGCCGATGACGATCGTCGTGAGGTTGATGTTCCATCCGAGGACGAGCGAGACGATGAGCGCGGGTGCGTAGAGCGTGAGTGCGGTGCCGAGGCCGCGCTGAATGAGAAAGAGGATCGCGGTGAGCGTGCGCGTGCCGACGCCGAAACGCGTCTCGAGATATTCGTACGCGGTGAAGACTTTGAGGCGGTGATAGATCGGCACTGCGGTGATCGAGAGGATGACCATCGCGATCGGCAGGCCGAGGTAGAACTGCACGAAGCGCATGCCGTCGGTGAATGCCTGGCCGGGCGTGGAGAGAAACGTGATCGCGCTCGCCTGCGTCGCCATCACGGAAAACGCGACGCTGTACCACCGCAGCTGGCGATCGGCGAGCAGATATTGCGCGAGGCGTTTCTGCCGGCGGCCTTTCCACACGCCGTACGCGACGATCGCGAGGAGCGTCGCGATCAACACAAACCAATCGATGGGTCTCATGAGTTTGGACTGCGGTCGCCGCACTCCAAAACTCTCATGCGAATGCCTTCGTGAATGCGTAGAACAGCGCGATCAGCACCGCGAGCGTGATCAACACCGCCGCGTATAAACGGCGCCAGTTCGGCTCGTCGCTCATTTCGCCGAAACCAGATTCACGAACATCTTCATCGCGCCCGGGACGCCCGCCGCGAGCTGGCGCCACCACGAATAGCTCGTGTAGACGAACGCGCCTTTGCCGACGTGCGCGTAGAGCTGGCCGCCGTCCTTCGGCGTTTCGCCGGGATCGTGCGACTCGAGCATTTTTTCGTAACGCGGATCGGCTTCGGCCGTGTAGTAGAGGCCGCGCTCCTGCACCCAGCCGTTGAAGTCGGCGGCGGTGATGCGATTCGGCGTCGTGAGCAGCGGGTGATCGGGCTTGATCATCGCGACCGGCGCTTCCTCGACGGTCACGCGATCGCGCGAGAGCTTGAACGGATACGGGCCCGGCGCTTCGACGAGAAGGTCGTCGCCGTTGGTATTGTATTGCACGACGTACGTGCCGCCGTTCTCGACGTACTTCATCAGCTTCGCGTGTGCGAGCTTGAGGCGCGTGCGCGTGTTGTATGCGCGGATGCCGGCGACGATGGCGTCGTATTTCGCGAAGTCGCCGCGATCGAGCTCGGCGTCGTTGAGCAGCGTCACGACGTAGCCCGCTTGCCGCAGCACGTTCGGCACGTCGTCGCCGGAGCCCATGATGTAGCCGATGTTCGTGCCGCGTTTCTTGAGATCGATGCGGATCACGCTCGCCGCAGCGGTGTTGAACAAGCGTTGCGCGGGGATGTGCGCGTAGTCGATGTTCGTCAGCGCGTACTCGAGTTTCTTGCCGCTCGGCAGCGTAACCTCGGCGACGACGCGTCCGTTCGATTCGCTCGCGGTCGGCGTCACGGTGAAGCGCGCTTCCGCTTCGTCACCTTTTGCTTTGAACGCGATCGCCTGCGATTCCGGCGCGACCTTCCATCCCTGAGGCGCGCGCAAACGCACGGTCGCATCGGTCGCGCCGGCGAAGCTCATCAACTTCACGGCGACGTCGCGCGGTTTGTTGTCGGGGAAGAGATAGACGTGCTCGCCGAGGTTCGCGACGACTTCGGGGACGACGTCGACGGCGCGCGTGATCTCGCCGCGCACGGGATCGGTGCGGCGGAACACCGCGGGCACGGTGAAAATCAGCGTGTGCATCTGGTTGTCGGCGATCGACACGGTGATCGGAATCGACGGCGGGTTCTGCGCGCGGCCGATCAGCTGTTGATCGGTGACGTTGAACATCCCTTTCGATGGCGGCTGCCGCAGCCAGTACGGCTGCGAGAGGTCGTAGTCGGCCGGCAATTTGATGGCGATGTCGGTCTTGACCGATTTGTTGTTCTCGAGCTTCGCGCCCGGCGCTTTGCTCGGATTTCCGTACGGGGACGCGACGGTGGAGAGCACGAACGGATAGTCGGAGCGGTTCGTGACGGTGATGCTCACCGGAATCTCGCCGCCCGCGATCACGGATGAATCGCTCGCGGCGACGTCGATGGCGATGCCGGCGCACATGCGAATCGCTTCGAGCAATTCGGCGCGCTTCACGTCGATCCAGGGATTCACGCGTGGCGACCACGCATCACCTGCGCCGAGGCGATCGAGGAGATCGGACGCTTGCAGCAGCAGCGGAATCGACGCGCTCGGATTTTTCGGATCGAACGAATCGGCGGCTTGCTGCAGAATCTTGCCGACGGCGTCGCCGCCGGGATAGCGCGACCAGCTCGTGTCGATGCCTTCGAACAATTCCTTCGATGCGGGCTCGCCGCCGGTCAGCTTGTAGTAATTGATGATGCTGCCGCGCCGCTCGGCCGAGCCGAAGCCCTGGCTCTTGTGCTGGCTGCGGCTTTCCGCGGCGATCTCGGTGTAGGCGCGCCCGAGGAGCGGGTTGTATGTGCCGAGGTCGACGCGGAGCGAGCTCGCGAACTCGGGCGCGTTCGGGTCGACGGGGCCGCGAAAATTGAATTGATTCCAATAGATGCGTTTCGGCTTCCAGACGTTGACGTACTTGAGCTGCTCGGGGAATCGCGTTGGGTCGCCCGCGGCTACGAACGCTTCGTTCGCGAGGATCGCGGATGCGGTGTGATGTCCGTGGCCGCCTTCGCCGGTGGTCGGGAAGCGCGTGACGATGACGTCGGGCTGAAATTTGCGGATGACCCAGACGACGTCGGCGAGAACGTCGTTGCGGTTCCAGATCGTCAGCGTCTCTTCAGGATTTTTCGAGAAGCCGAAGTCGAGAGCGCGCGTGAAGAATTGCTCCGCGCCGTCGATGCGGCGCGCGGCGAGCAATTCTTGCGTGCGGATCACGCCGAGGAGCTCGCCCTTTTCGTCGCCGATGAGATTTTGGCCGCCGTCGCCGCGCGTCATCGAGAGATAGCCGGAGCGATAGAGGCGGTCGCTCGCCCAGTACGAGAGCATCGCGGTGTTCTCGTCGTCGGGATGCGCGGCGATGTAGAGCGCGCTGCCGACGACGGTCAGCTTTCGCAGCGCGAGCTGCAGCTCGGCGGCGTCTTTGGCTTGCGCGCCGAGAGCGAAGAGAAGGCAGAGGACGACGAGGAGCTTCCGCATGGGCGCGGAGGATAGCGCAGCGCGCAGTTTCGGAGGTGTGACGGTGGTGGAACGTGATGTGGAGTCCATAATCCGCGCGCATGCATGACGTCGCCGTGATCGGCTGCGGAGCCGCGGGCTTGCTGGCCGCGATCTTCGCGGGACGCGCGGGCGCGCGGGTCGTTGCATACGACGGCGCGAAGAAGATTGGGGCGAAGATCCTGATCTCCGGCGGCGGGCGGTGCAATGTCACGCACGATGTCGTGACGCCGGATGATTTCAACGGCAATCGAAATGCGATCGCGAAGGTGTTGCGCACGTTTACGGTCGCGCAGACGGTTGCGTTTTTCGAAGAGCTCGGCGTGGTGTTGAAGCGCGAGGAGACAGGAAAGTTGTTTCCCGTTACCGATCGCGCGCGGACGGTGCTCGATGCGCTGTTACGCGCTGCGCGTGATGCCGGTGTCGATTTGCAGCAGCGTCGCATCTCATCGCTCGAGGAGATCGACGCGCCGTGCGTGATTCTCGCGACCGGCGGACGCAGCGTGCCGAAAACCGGCAGCGACGGTCATGGCTACGCGATCGCGCGGAGCGCTGGCCACACGATCACGGAAGTCTTTCCCGCGCTCGTGCCGCTGATTCTCGAACCGGGACACTGGGCGATGACGCTGAGCGGGACGAGTGTGATCGCGGAGCTTTCCGTGCGCGCGGAGTCGGGCCGCGTGCTGCATCGCGAAACGGGATCGATGCTCTTCACGCACTTCGGGATCAGCGGGCCGGTCGTGCTCGACATCAGCCGCCACTGGATCGCAGCGAAGGGCGGCGCGCTCGTCGCGAATTTTCTTCCCGGCGAGACGTTCGAGTCGCTCGAGCGCGCTCTGATCGACGCGCGTACACCGGCGAGCGTGCTTCGCGGACGGATGCCCGAGCGGCTCGTGCAGCAGCTCGCGCCGGCGTCGACGAAGTTGTCGCGCGAAGAGCGGCGCGCGTTCATTCGCAGTGTTCTCGAACTGCCGCTGCCGGTGATTCGCGATCGCGGATTCGACTACGCGGAGGTCACTGCGGGTGGCGTCCCGCTCGACGAGATCAACGTGGCGACGATGGCGTCGCGCAAACGCGAAGGACTGTTTCTCTGCGGCGAGATCCTCGACGTCGACGGCAAGATCGGCGGCTACAACTTTCAGTGGGCGTGGGCGAGCGGGCGGTTGGCAGGCATCGCCGCGGGCCGCCTGAGAGGCGGCCCTACGTAGGACCGCCTCTCAGGCGGT
>DATKFO010000240.1:0-4173 GCA_035544355.1 Thermoanaerobaculia bacterium | reverse complement strand
TCATCGGCACGACGAACGACACGTCGCTCCACAGCGCGATCAGCCGCGGCGTCATCACGTGGTGGGTGGAGACGCTTTTCCCCGGATGCGCCTCGACGGAATCGCTCCATTCGACCTTCACCATTCCGGCCGCGCAGAACTGCGGCAACGAGCGCGCGACGATTCTCTCGCCGGCGAACAACTCGACGACGACGAACGCACGCGTCGCGTTCTCGTGGACGAGCGTGCCGGGCGCAGTCGCGTACGAGCTCTGGCTCGCGCTCAACGGCGGCTCGCCCACCCTCCTCGGCACCACCGAGACGACCACGCTCACCGAAGAAGTTCCTCCCGGCGTGCTCGATGTGTTCGTGCGCGCGATCGTGACCGGATGCCCGCCGCGCGATTCCAACACGACGCGCTTCCGTTACGACCAGCCCACGCCGTGTGTGAACAACGGGCGTCCGCTGCTGGTCGATCCGCTCGACAACAACCAGGTCATCTCGCCCGCCTCGTTCTCGTTCACGCCGGTTCCGGGCGCGACGAAGTACGAGCTCTACATCGCGCACGGCGGCAGCGGCGGATTCTCGCTCGCCGCGACGACGACCGCGACGACCGTCAACGACGTCGCATTGCAGAACGGCGCGGGCCGCTGGTTCGTGCGCGTCTTCTTCGGACAGAACTGCCCGCCGCTCGATTCGACGGAAGGAACGTTCGTCGCAAGGCCGCGCCCCGCCTCCTGCACGCCGCTCGCGCCGCCCGTGCTCTCCGCGCCGGGGCAACTCTCCACCGGTGCCGGCGGCATCGCAACGTGGACCGACGTCGGCGCATCCGAATATCACCTGCAGATCGCATCGACCGCCGACTTCTCCGGCGCGACGATCACGCCGATCGTCGGCACGACGTATCCATTCACGTTCACGAACAACGGCAACACGCCGCTCGCGATGTACATGCGCGTCCGCGGCGTCGACGGCAATTGCAATCCGTCCGTGATCGGTCCGTACAGCGACGCGATCGTGATCTTCACGCTCCCCGCGAACACGAACGACGCCGCGTCGTCCGCAGGCGCCGCACAAACCATCCACTACACGATCGCACTCGGCCCCGAGCTCGCGGGTCAGTCGTTCCTCGCCACGCCGAATCAGCCGTGGCTCAGCGTCGCACCTGCGAACGGCGTCGTCCCCGCGGGCGGCATCACGCTCAACGTCACCGCAAACACACTCGGATTGCCGGCCGGCACGAGCACCGCCGGCGTCGTCGTCTCGCTCACGACGCCGTCGAATTCGCGGCAGTCGACCAATGCATCGAGCAAGAACACGACCGTCTCGATCAGTCTCGTCACGCCGGTCACGCCGGTCGCGAAATCGACGCCACCGCCCGACGCGCTGATCATTCCCGCGGTCGCGCACGCTGACGGCGTCAACTCGCATTTCCAAAGCGACGTGCGTCTCGCGAATACATCACCCGAAGTGTTGAAGTACGAGATCACGTTCACGCCGAGCGGCGCCGATCAGATCGACAACGCGCAGAAGACGACGCTCGACGTCGAGCCGGGCCGCACCATCGCGCTCGATGACGTGCTGCGCTCGTGGTTCGGCGAACAGGCCGCAACCGGCACGCTGCAAATCGTTCCGCTGACGCAAACCGTCAACGCCACTCCGGGCAACGCCATCACCGGCATCGCGAACCTGCTCTCGTTCGCGTCGTCGCGCACGTACAACGTCACGACGAACGGCACGTTCGGCCAGTTCATCCCCGCGATTCCGTTCGCGAACTTCATCGGTCACGCCGACTCCGCCGGACTGCCGCAAGTCATCACGCTCCAGCAAATCGCGCAATCGCCCCAGTACCGCACAAACCTCGGATTCGTCGAAGGCTCCGGCGAAGCGGCCTCGCTGCTCGTGACGGTGTTCGGAAATGACGGCCAGAAAGTCACCGACTTCCCCGTCAATCTCACCGCGGGCCAGCATCTGCAGATGGGATCGTTCCTCGCGCAAAAAGGCATCGAGCTGAAAGACGGCCGCGTCGAAGTGCAGGTGACGTCGCAGGGCGGCAAAGTCACCGCGTACGCATCGGTGCTCGATTCGACGACCGCCGATCCGCTGCTCGTCACGCCCGTCACCGTTTCGCAGACCGGCGCGCAGAAGTGGGTCGTCGCCGGCGTCGCCGACATCTCCACCGGCGCCGCGAACTGGCGCACCGACACGCGCATCTACAACGCCGAGACCGTGCCGATCGCGGCCACGCTCTCGTTCTACTCCCAGAACGGCGGCGAGCCGAAGGTCAAGCAATTGACGATCGACGCGGGCAAAGTCCTGCAGCTCGATTCCACGCTCGCCTCGTTCTTCGGAATCTCGAACGACGGCGGCGCGCTGCACGTCTCGACCGATCTCCCGACGAAGCTCGTCACGACCGCGCGTACGTACAACCAGACGACGAACGGCACGTTCGGCCAATTCATCTCCGGCATCAAGCCGAACGAAGCCATCGGCACCGGCTCGCGTCCGCTGCAGATCCTGCAAGTCGAAGAAAGCGATCGTTACCGCTCGAACATCGGCCTCGCCGAAGTCAGCGGCAAACCGGTGAAGCTCGAGATCACCGCCGTCCCACCCGACGCAAAATTCGCCGCAGTCATCGAAGTCGACCTCGGCGCCAACGAGTTCCGCCAATTTGGCTCGCTGTTGCGACAGCTCGGCCTCGCCAATACCTACAACGCGCGAGTCACCGTGCGCGTGATCGAAGGCGAAGGCCGCGTAACCGCGTATGGATCCGTGATCGACGCAGTAACGAACGACCCGACGTTCATGCCCGCGCTGTAAAGCAGTTGCCGGTTGCCAGTTGCCGGTTGTCAGAAGCCAACGCCTTGGCAACCGGCAACCGGCAACAATCCCAGTGCGGCGGCATTCGAAGCTACAATCCATTTCGTGGGTTGTGATCCGCGACTGCTTGGCGGCGTCAAGCTATTCGAGCTTCTGAGCGACGAGGACCGTGAGGCGATGGCGGCCGTGGTCGACAGCGTGCACGTCAACGCTGGGCAGATCCTCTTTGAAGCAGGACACCCCGGTGAATCACTTTTCGTCGTGCGCAGCGGCGAGATCGAGCTGTTCATTCGCGACAACACGGGACAGAAGATCGTGCTCACGAATGCGATCGAAAGCGATCTGTTCGGCGAGCTCGCGCTCCTCGATCGCGGCGCCCGGACGGCCACCGCGGTCGCATTGGCGGACAGCGAATTGCTCGAGCTCGACCGCGACGACCTCTTGCTTCTCTTTCAACGGCATCCCGACAGCGCGGTGAGCATGCTCGCGGCGGTGTCCGGGATGATGCGCAAGGCGGATGAGCTCCTCCGCTCGCGCGTGTCGCGCAACGTCAACGTGGAAGTCGCCGAGCAACTGACTCCGTTGCAAAAGATCGCGGACTGGATCGCCTGGTTCAGCGGCAGCATGCCGTTCCTGATGGTCAACGCTGTGTGGTTCATCGTGTGGATCATCATCAACACGATCAACGTCGGGCTGCGAACCTTCGATCCCTACCCATTCGGCCTGCTTACGATGATCGTTTCGCTCGAAGCAATCTTCCTTTCCTGCTTCGTCCTCGTCAGTCAGAACCGGCAGGCCGAGAAAGATCGCGTGCGCGCGGACATCGAGTACGAAATCAACGTGAAGGCCGAACTGGAAGTGGCACACCTTCACGAGAAGACGGACCGCATGTACGAGCAGATGCTCGCCCGGTTCGCTGCGCTGGAGAAGGAGATCGGGAACGGCTCGCGTTCAGGCGCGGTGGCGGGTGGCCAAGCGGTCACGGAGCGCTAGCGGAGCGTTCGATGAACGTAGGGCCGCCTCTCCAGGCGGCCCGCCCGCGCGGAAATCGTGCGGTCGTCGTAGTCCGCCACTCCCTGGCGAGTGGCACGCGCAGGACAAGCTGAGAGCATGTCCTACGTTCTGGAACGTAGGGCCGCCTCTCCAGGCGGCCCGCCCTCGCGAAAATCGTGCGTTCGTCGCAACCCGCCACTCCCGGCACGCCGCACGCGCAGGACAAGCTGAGAGCATGTCCTACGTTCCACAACGTAGGGCCGCCTCTCCAGGCGGCCCCGCCCTCGCGCAAATCGTGCGTTCGTCCCAGTCCGCCACTCCTTGGCACGCGCCACGCGCAGGACAAGCTGAGAGCATGTCCTACTTTCCACGACGTAGGGCC
>DATKFO010000239.1:0-3999 GCA_035544355.1 Thermoanaerobaculia bacterium | reverse complement strand
CGGGCGTGATCGTGTCGGCGGTGCTGAGCGCCGTCGCGCGTTGAATGCGGTTGTGCAATTCGCGCACGTTGCCCGGCCAGTCGTGGGCGAGGAGCGCGTTGCGTGCGGCGTCGCCGAGGGATTTCGAAGATGCGAGAAAGGATTCGGCGAGCGGGAGCACGTCTTCGCGCCGCTCGCGCAGCGGCGGGACGGAGATCTCGATCACATTGAGGCGAAAGTAAAGATCTTGACGAAATGTCCCGCGCGCGATGGCCTGGCGCAGATCGGTGTTCGTCGCGCAGAGCGCGCGGACGTCGGCGGTGCGTGTTTCGCTCGAGCCGAGGCGTTCGAACTCGCCGCTTTGCAGAACGCGGAGAAGTTTCATTTGTCCGGCGGGGGAGAGATTGCCGATCTCGTCGAGAAAGAGCGTGCCGCCGTTCGCGGCCTCGAAGCGTCCGATGCGCAGGCGATTCGAACCGGTGTACGCGCCGGCTTCGGCGCCGAACAATTCGCTTTCGATGAGATTGTCGGGAATCGCGCCCGCGTTCACTTTCACGAGCGGTTTGCGCTTGCGTCGTGAATTCGCGTGGACGATCTCCGCGATTTTTTCTTTGCCCGCGCCGTTCGGGCCGGTGATGAGTACGGGCACATCGGCGGTCGCAATCTGGATCGCGAGGAACACGATGCGATGCATCGCTTCACTGTCATAGACGATGCCGCGCAGATCGTGCTCGCGTGCGAGTGATGCGCGCGAACGCGTGCGCTCGTTGCGCAGGCGATCGTTCTCCGTTTTCAGCACGCGGATCTTCAGGAGATTGCGCACAGTCGCGACGAGCTTCGCGTCGTCCCACGGTTTCGCGAGGTAATCGCTCGCGCCTTCTTTGACGAGCTGCACCGCCGTTTCGAGCGACGTCCACGCGGTGAGCAGCAGCACGGGCAGATCGGGATCGGCGGCACGCAGCGCGCGAAAGAGCGCGACGCCTTCATCGCCGCTCGTCGCGCCCGGCGAGAAGTTCATGTCCTGCAGCACGAGATCGACGTCGCCGCGTTCCACCGCGCGCAGCGCAGCATCGGGACTCGACGTCGTCTCCGACGCGAGATCGTGCAGATCGAACAGCAGCCGCAACGCTTTTGCTACGGCTGGCTGGTCTTCAACGATAAGAATCTTCATGTTCGAGTGGGCAGTAGGCAGTGGGCAGTAGGCAGAGGAGAAAGCGAGGAGAGGCTTTTCTGCCCACCGCCAACTGCCTACTGCCTACCGATTTTCACACGGACCGCGTCGCAATCGCCGGCGACACCGTCGCGGCGCGCAGGGCCGGCGGGATCGTTGCGACGAGGCCGTTGATCCAGATCAGCACCATGCCGATGACGACGATGTACCACGGCATCTTCGCGTCGGCGAACTGACTGAGGAGAAGAATGTTCAAGCCGTACGTTGCGATCACGCCGAGCGCGAGGCCGATCGTCGTCACGATCCAGTTCTCGGCGAGGAAGTGTTTGAGGATGTCGCTCTTCGTGGCGCCGAGGGCTCGGCGGGTGCCGATCTGGCGTGTGCGCTCGGCGACGGCGAGTGAGGTGATGCCGAGAATGCCGACGGCGGTGACGAAGATCAGCAGCGCGATCACGCCGCTCATCGCGCGGATCACGAGGCGTCCGCCGGAGAAGAAGTTGTCTTTCACTTGCAGCACGGTTCCGGTGCGGAACGTGCGGCCGGGATGCACCTGGATGAGTCGCGGCTCGAGCAATGCGGCGACCGATTTCGTCGCGTCGGGCTCGACGCGCACGAGATACGACGAGCCGAACGGTCCCCACGCGCGGCCGGGCGTGAAGAGCACGTAATCGCCGATGTTCCACGAATACGGGTTGTAGAAATCGTCGATCACGCCGATGACGGTGCGCTGTGCGTTGTTGTTGCCGGTGATCACGCGGCCGATCGGATTCGCATCGCCCCACAGTTTCTGCGCGAGCTTGCGGCTGATGACCGTCACCTTCGTCGGCGTGTTGACGTCGACGGGCGTGTCGTTCTCGACGAAGCCGCGGCCCTGCGCGATGCGCACGCCGAGCGTGTCGAAGATGCCGCGCGTGGTCGCGTAGATCTGCGCCTGAAATTTGTCGTTGTAGCCGTCGGCCTTGAACGTGCCGGAACTGCCGCCGCCTTGCCACGGGAGAAATCCCGTTGCGGCGGCGGACTTCACGCCGGGAATCGCCTGCAGCGCGCGGATGTCGGCGCGCACGATGTTGTCGACGTACGCCTGATCCTGAAACTCGCGCGCGAACGGCTGATTCGAGACCCAGAGGATGTTGTCGTCATCGAATCCCGACGGCTTGATCATGCCGGTGTATTGCGTGCGGATCATGTTCACGCAATTCGTCACGATCGCGAGCGTGATCGCGATCTCGAAGATGATCAGCGCGAACCGGACGCGGTTGTGCTGCATCGCGCGGAGGATGGGGCCGAGGGGCATGGCGTCTCCTTGGTTGGCAGTAGGCAGTGGGCAGTTGGCAGAGGAGATGAGAGTGAGTGCTTCTTCCTCTGTCTACTGCCTACTGCAAACTGCTCACTGAATTCGTAACTGCATCGCCGGCGCGACTGAGCAGACGCGCCAGGCGGGGTAAACGCCGGCGAGCAGGCCGGCGACGAGGGACAGGAAGAGTGAGACGGCGACCATCTCGGCGTCGAGATGGATGACACTGCCGTTCGGGAAGGTCTTCGCGATCATCTGCAGCACGCCGATCGAGAGCAGCATGCCGATCGCGCCGCCGGCGATGCCGACGAGCTCGCACTCGACGACGTGCTGGCGGAAGATCTGGAATCGGCTCGCGCCGAGCGCTCGGCGGACCGAGACTTCGGGGACGCGCGCGAGGAACTTGCCGAGGAGCAGGCCGACGAGATTCAGCGAGCAGACGATGAGGAAGAGCAGCGACACGATCGACATCGACTTCACCGTCGGCGGCACGATCGCCAGCTCGCGCATCATGTCGGGGATCGATTTCACTTCGTTGTGCAGCGGGCGTTGGAAGCGGCCGATTTTTTTCTGGTCGCGCACGTAGTTGTCGACGAACTCGCGGTAATCGCGCTGCGCTGCTTTCGTGGGCAGCTCGGCCCAGAACTGGATGTAGACCTGTTCGGAGTTCAGACGCGACGCGAAGTCGTTGCCGCCGTCCTTCCAGCCGTCGCTGTTTCCGGCGGGAAAGAGCTGCAGGATCGGCATGAAGTTGAGCGGCATGAAGATGCGCTCGGTCGGATTGAGGCCCTGCGTGAGGTCGTAGTAGCGGAACGACGGCTTCCACTTCTCCGAAATCACGCCGACGACTTTGTAATCGCGCTGATCGATGCGCACGCTGCGGCCGACGCTGTTGACGCCGTTGAAGAGGCGGACGTTCGTCGCATGATCGATGACGACGACCTGCTCCGGCTTCGCGTCCGCGGCCTTGTCCCAGCCGCTGCCATACTCGAAGGGAATCGCGAACATCGGGAAGAAGTCGGAGAAGGCGAGGCGCACGTTCTCGGCGTACGGCCTGCCGATTTTCGGATCGGGGAAGATGAACGAGTTGGTGATGAACGTGCCGGTCTGCCGCGCGGGAATCTTCGACGTCATGAGGCCGCGCATGTCGCGATACGTGATCTGCGTCGGCAACGAGCGCGGGTCATCGGCCGCCCACGCGCGCTGCGGATCCCAATTGTCCATGCGCACGTTGAACACGATGTCGCTGCGGCCGGGCATCGGATCTTTCTCGAAGACGTGGCGCAGCGCGATGAACGTCGTCGACACGCAGATGCCGAGGGCGATCGCGCCGACGAGCAGAATCGAGAGAATCGGATTGCGGCGAAGACTTTTCGCGGCGATGCGGAGGTCGTAGAGGATCATGTTCGTTCCCTTCGTCGGCAGTTGGCAGTTGGCAGTGGGCAGTGGGCAGTGGGCAGTGGGCAGTGGATGAAGCGCCGTGGCCTACTGCCTCTGCCTACTGCCTACTGCCTACTGCCTACTGCTCACTGCCCACTTCGTTCACCCAAGCGTG
>DATKFO010000238.1:0-2055 GCA_035544355.1 Thermoanaerobaculia bacterium | reverse complement strand
GTGCGAGTGCGAGCGCGAACAACGCGATCCATGTAGGTCGGGCTTCAGCCCGACCGGGACGGGCTAAAGCCCGTCCCACAAGAAGCAGCGCAATCAGCACGACGCTCGCGACAATTGCGGCGTCGTTTGCGCGAATGAAGCTTGGAAAGATGCGCGAGAAATCGGTCGCGTATTTTTCCGAGAGCCATTCGCCGAGCGGGTTTTCGCCGTTGGCGATGTGGAAGAGGCGCCATGGCCAGGCGAGGCCGTGGATGACGAGGCCGATCGTCGCGGCGGAGATGATCGCGATGATCGCCGGCGACACGCGATCCCACACCGCCGCCGCGCCGAGTGCGAGGATCGGCATGAAGACGACGATGTAGCGCAGCGGCGGCGCCCACCCTCCGTGCCATTCGGCGCGCGGGATCAGCACGACGAGATAGAGGATCGACGCGATCATGCCGGTGCGGAATGCGTTCGGCGTCGATTTCCAGCGCGTGAGTGCGTAGATGCCGAGGAGGTAGAACGGGGCCTGGAACGCGATGCCGGACATGCCGTCGAGCAGGAGTCCAAAAAATCCGCGGAGGTACCAGAGCGGGCGGTCGAAGATCGGGATGAGCTCCTTGATGGAATGGACGTTGGTGAGTCTTCCGCTGATGGCGAGGGCGATCAGCAGCGGGATGGCGATGATCGCTGCGATGATCAGAAAGCGGCGGCTTTGCCGCCGCACTCCGAGACTGACCGCGATCAGAACGAAGCGCAATTTGAGCAACACGAGGCCGAGGAGTGCGGGGAGCCAGCGTTTGGCTCGGCGCTGCGTGACGCCTCGCACGGCTTCGACGAAGAAGAATGCGGCCGGCACTTCGGGCCAGATGCGGAGCGAGTAGAAAAGAATCGGCGGTGCGAAGGCGAGGAAGGGAAAGACCGCGCGTGCGGCGGAATCGGAGATGCCTTCGTCCTCGAACATGCGGAGCGTCGAGCGCACGAGCAGCGCGCCGAACAGCGCGATCGTCGCGAGCGCGCCGAGCAATCCGCCGATGAGGTAGCCGGGCACGAGCAGCAATGGCAGGAACGGCTCGTGACGCGAGTACTGTTCGCCGTGCGGGCCGATGGGATCGCCGGGCAGCGGACCGAGGTCGGGGCGCTGCGTTTGTGATTGCGCGAGCGTGCGGTACTGATTCGCGAGATCGAGATCGCGATCGTGCGCGAGCGATTCGGTGATCAGCAGGTACCACGGCTCGTCGCCGTCGATCGGCACCTGCAGCATCGCCGGCATCGCGATCGCGTACACGAGCGCGGCAACGAGTGCGGCGCGCGTCGCGGACCAGCGCACGTTTTCGCCGCGAGCGACGAACAGCGAGAAGATCGCGACGTTCAGCACCGCGAGCACGATCAACCAGACGTTGCGCTCAAGGCCGAGCGTTTGCCGGCATACGATCCACGCGAGTGCGTCGAATGCAACGAGCGTGGACCAGCACGCGAGGAGCGTGCGTCCGCGCAGCAGAATCAACGGCAGGATCGCGATGATGATCGCGGTCACGGTGATCATTCGAACGCCTCGACCTGCAGCGACGCATCGCGCGGCAACGTCGCCGCGGCGGTGACGCGAATGCGTCGCGCACCGCGCGGCAGCGGAATGCGTCCGGCGCCGTCGATCCATGCGTCATAGCCGTAGCCGCGAATTTTTCCCGCGGCGTCGCGCGGCAGCGGATTGTGCGTGCCGTAGAAAAACTCGCGACGCGTGTAGCCCCAATCCGAGACATCGCCGATGCGGATCGGGCGCGCGTCGAGCGTGCCGAGGAGCGTGCCGCGTTTCAGGCGCGGAACGTTGGCGCCGGAAACGATCAAGGAATGCACACCGTCGGGCACGTCCAGCACGACCGACTGCGACGGCGCGAGCGCTTGCGCAATCGTGAGGCGAGGCAACGTCGGACGTGCCGGTCGCAGGAAGTACGGAAGCGCGCGCGCGACGATGCCGCTCCACGCGAAGAAAATGATCACGAACGCAACGGCGATCGTCGACGGCAGCGCAGCGCGGAAGCGCGGCCGCGTGGCGAGCGCGATCGCGACCTCGAG
>DATKFO010000237.1:0-3919 GCA_035544355.1 Thermoanaerobaculia bacterium | reverse complement strand
CCGGTCAGCGTGTCGAACTGTGCAGTCCAGTTGCCGCCATGCGCGAGATTCCACGTGCGCCAAAGCGGGTCCTGGAGATACTGCGTGACGCGCGTCGCGTCGAAATTCGGCGCGATCGGTGCCAGGGAAAGTGCCTTCGCGTTCAGCACGTCTTCGGTCGTGCGGGCGTCGAACGCGAACGCGTGGGCACTAACCAGGACCAGGGAGGCGATGATGAAAAGCTTGCGCATGAATGACTCCTCTTTGCTGTTCCGGCGGGCCTTGAGTCCGCCCTTCTCTGCATTTACCCAAGTGGTAGTGGTACTACTGCGAACGCACAAAAAATGCCAAGCGTTGCAAACTACTGATGAGTCTGAGTTTGCTGGACTGCATGGAATTGGCTGGTACCACCACTACCACTTGACTCGCCCGCTTTCGGCCCGTACTCTCGCCAGCACAGTGACGTCACAAGACGCAGATCTCACCCTTACGTCGCGCGGACGGCTGCTCACGGCGGGCAAAACGCTGTTCAGCCTCAACGGCTACGAGGCGACGTCGACCGCCGCGATCGCGCGGGAAGCCGGCAGCTCCGAATCGCAGCTGATCCGTTATTTCGGTGGCAAGGCCGGTCTGCTCGAGGCGATCTTCAACGAGTCATGGAATCCGTTGAACGAGACGATCGAGCAGCACATCAAAGCGGCGGAACACGGCCGCGACGCAATCCTTCGCATCCTCAGCCTCGTCATCGACGCGTTCAGCCTCGATCACGACATCGCGTTCTTGTTTCTCTTCGAAGGGCGTCGCATGCGCGGCACCACGCACGAGATCGTGATCTCGAAGGGCTTTCAAAATTTCTGGGAGCTCCTCGGCACGCTCATTCGCCGCGGCCAGGAAGACGGCTCGTTCCGCAAGGACGTCGATCCCATGGTCCTCGGATCGGCGATGCTCGGCGCAGCGGAAGGCATGATCCGCGATCGCATTCTCGCGGAGCGCACCGGCGGACGGAATCCGTTCGACGACGCGGCGATCAAGGCCACGTTCGCGACGATGGTCAACGCGCTCACGTAGGACCGGCTCTCAGCCGGTCCCGGGCCGGCTCGAGAGCCGGCCCTACGTCAGAATCGCTTCTGCGAATCGATCGGCCGCGGGCTCGTGCGTGCCGAGGAACAGCACCGGCTCGATGAGCTCGAGCTCCATCAACATCAGATTGCCGTCGATCTCGACGCCGTCAACGCGCGCGTAGACGGGCGTTTCGTCGATCGCTTCGAGGATCGCGCGCGCTTGCTCGATGAGCGTGCGCGGCGGCGCGAGCACGGTGACGGTTCCGCCGAAATCGTTCTGCACGCGGAAGTCGCCTTCCTTTGCGCGCTTGAGCACCGTGTGGCTGTACTCGCCGTCGAAGAAGATGAGTGACCACTCGCCGCGCTCGACCACTTCCGGGATGAACGGCTGCACGAGCACGTCGCAATCGAACGTGGCGAGCTCGCGCTCGAGATCGTCGCGATGCACGCGTTTCGTGCGGTATGCGGTCGCGGAGATCGCGGGCTTGATGACATTTAGGAGTGCGGTGGCAGAGCCACCGCTTTCGTATCCTGGATCGAAAAGCGGCGGCTCTGCCGCCGCACTCCTAAACAAAGTCGGAACCACATTCACGCCGCGCGCGCCCAACTCGCTCAAGTACTTTTTGTGCGAGTTCCACCGCACGAGCGGCGCGGGATTCTGCAGCGGCACCGGCAGCGCGTCGATCCATCCGAGGAAGCGCTCTGCGTTGCGGTGATAGTCCCAGGTCGAGCGCAGCACCACGCGATCGAAGCGCGACCAATCGACGGACGGATCGTCCCAAACGGTTGCGGTCACCCGCGCACCGCGATGTTCGAGCGCGGCGCGCACGAGTCGATCATCTTCCGTCAGCGACGGGAGACCGCTCCACGTGACGAGCGCAACGTTCAGCATCCGCAGGCAATCGCGCCGGTCGTGACTTCGGCGCCGCGCGCGATCGGATGGCCGTCGCGGATCCACCAGTCCATGCCGCCCGGCATTTCCTTCACGCGGAAGCCGAACGTCGTCAGCTTGAGCGCAGCTTTCGTCGATGCGTTGCATCCGAGGCCGTCGCAGTAGGTGACGATGAGCTTGTCTTTCGGGAGGCGCTGCACACTCTCCTCGTTCATCTCGCGATGCGGAAAGTTGATCGCGCCGGGCACGTGCGCGCGCTCGTAGAACTCGGATCTGCGTGCGTCGACGACGACGATCGGCTCGCCGTTGTTCATCGCTTCGTACACGTCGGCGCCATCGATCTCGAACTCGAGCTTGGAGCGGTAGAAATCGGCTGCGTTGTTCATGCTCCGATCGTCGTCGGCAAGTGGTCCCGTCGCAGGTGCCATTTTGGCATCACCTGCAAGACCACTTCGCGCTACCATTTCCTCGTCATGCCCAGACAGCCGAGAGGTGCCCTCATCCCCGCACTGGAGACGAACTTCGACGGCGACTCCCCATTGCATCGCCAGATCTACGGCCGCATTCGCACGGCCGTGCTCACCGGCGCGCTTCCCGCCGGCGCGAAATTGCCGTCGAGCCGCATGCTCGCGAGCGACATCGGCGTCTCGCGCAACACGATCGAGGAAGCCTACGGCCATCTCGAGACCGAAGGCTTTCTCGTGCGACGCACGGGCTCGGGAAGTTTCGTGTCGGACACGCTGCTGCACGCGCGCCGCGTGCGCGGCGGCATGTCGTCGCCGACGGGACGTCGCGCCGTTTCGTCACGCGGAAAAACGATGGGCGCGCAGCGCGCGTGCATCGAGCCGCTCACCGCGCGGCCGTTCGTCGGCATTCCCGCGGTCGAGGCATTTCCGCTGGAGACGTGGCATCGCCTGATCGCGAAACGCGCGCGCGAGCTCACGCACGAGAATTTGTTGTACGGCCATCCCGCCGGGCACCCCGATCTGCGCCAGGCCATCGCGACGTATCTCTGCGCGGCGCGTGGCGTTCATTGCGATGCGAATCAGGTGCTCGTGCTGAGCAGCTCGCAGCAAGGTCTCGACCTCGCCGCACGCGTGCTCATCGATCCGGGCGACGACGTCTGGATGGAAGAGCCGGGCTATCACGGCGCGCGCGCGGCGCTGCAGGCGTGCGGTGCGCGCACGGTTCCGGTGAATGTCGACGAGCACGGGCTCGACGTCGAGGAAGGCAAGCGCATCGCACCGACCGCGCGACTCGCGTATGTCACACCCTCCCATCACTACCCGCTGGGCATCACGATGTCGCTCGAGCGCAGGCTCGCGCTGCTCGAATGGGCGCGCCGAAGCGGCAGTTGGATTCTCGAAGACGATTACGACAGCGAGTACCGCTATTGCGGCCGGCCGCTTTCCTCGATTCAGGGACTCGATACGTCGGAGCGCGTGATCTACATCGGGACGTTTACCAAAGTCATGTTCCCGTCGCTGCGCCTCGCGTACATCGTCGTGCCGCGCGATCTGATGGAGACGTTCGTGAACGCGCGCACGCAGATCGACGGCCACGCGGCGCCGTTCTTCCAGAGCGTGCTCGCCGATTTCATGAACGAGGGACATTTCGGCACGCACGTGCGGCGTATGCGATCGCTCTACAGCGCGCGGCGCGACGTCTTCATCGAAGCTGCGCAGCGCGAGCTCGGCGACATGATGACCATGGGCCCGACCGACGGCGGCCTGCACGCGATGGGATTCCTGCGCTTCGGCAACGATCGCGATGCCGCCGCGCGAGCGGGCGCGCGCGACATCCACGTGCAACCGCTCTCGCGCTTCTACGCAGGCGGACACCCGCGCTCAGGTTTGGTGATGGGATACGCGGGATTGTCGCCGGCCGTGATTCGGAGCGCGTTGCGCACGCTGGGACGCGCGATTCGGAGCGCGTGAGTGTCATCCTGAGCGGGCGGCGGGTGGGCGCGAAGGATCCCCTGCCGATT
>DATKFO010000236.1:0-2187 GCA_035544355.1 Thermoanaerobaculia bacterium | reverse complement strand
TCGACGTTTCTTCGTACGGCGGGATGCCGCCGTATTTGAGCACTGCGTTTTCGCCGGCGTTGTACGCGGCGAGCGCGCGATGGAGATCGTCGGGGAACATCTCGAGCAGCACCGCGAGGTGGCGGATGCCGGCGCGGATGTTCTGCTCGGGATCGTGCATGTCGTCGACACCGTACTGCTTCGCAGTTCCCGGCATCAGTTGCATCAAGCCGCGCGCGCCTTTGTTCGAAACGCACCACGGATTGAAATTCGATTCGACCTGGATGACGGCGCGCACGAGGACGGGATCGACGCGATATTTCTTCGCGTACTTCTCGATCAGCTCGTCGTATCTCGAGCGGCGATCGTGTTGTTTCGCGAGCCAGTTGAGATCGGCGCCCTTGCCGGGTGAGCCACCGACGTTGTAGATGAGCTTGGTGCCGTCGCGGCGCACGACGATCTGCACCTGCGCCACGGCCGACGTGGCGACGACGGCGAGCACGACACCCATCACGGCGGCTCTATGCATCGGCCCGCCATCGTAACATGCACGCATGTCGTTCGAGCCCATCCAGAAAGACGTCGACGCGTGGATTTCACAATTCGAGGAAGGCTACTTCGCGCCGCTGCCGATGCTCGCGCGCGTGACGGAGGAAGTCGGCGAGCTCGCGCGCGTGCTCATGCATCGCTACGGCGGAAAAACGCCGAAGCCCGGCGAGGCGCTCGGTGATGTGAGTGACGAGATCGCGGACGTGATCTTCGTGCTTGTCTGTCTCGCAAACTCGCTCGACATCAATCTCGATGACGCGTTCGGGAAGATGATGACGAAAATTCGCGAGCGCGATGCGGAGCGGTGGACTAGGAAGGCAGAGTGACAGAGTTGCAGAGTTTCAGAGTTGCAGAGATCGAGTGGGACGAGTTGCAGAGGGGCAGAGCCCTTCATAGCCTCTGCAACTCTGCAACTCTGCAACTCGTCCCACTCGTTCACCGGTTACACATCGCATAAGCCTCACGAAACGTCGGATTTTCGATCAGCGCGCGATTGACCTCGAAATAGCTGCGAACGACGTCGTTCGTTTGCAGTAAACGCCTACGCAGGTCGACGGCGATCTCTCTCCAGAATTTCGCTGCGGCTGACGGTCTTTGTCGCAAAAACGACGCGAGATCGGCCATTGAGATCGATAAAACTTCCGTTTCGGCGACGGCGTGAAGGGTTGCAGATGCAACACCGTCCTCGATGATTGAGAGCTCGCCAAATGTCTGAGCCGACGCGAGATCGCACAATGTGACCTCGCGCTCTTGTACGCGCCGCGTGACGCGAATCCGGCCTGTTTTGACGATGTGCAATGCGCGATTGGCATTGCCTTCTTCGAGGATCACATCACCCGGTGCGAAGTGCGTACTGTGCAGCGATTGACGCAGATCGTCGAGCTCGTCAGCGTCGAATTCGATGAACAACGTAACGTTTTTCAGGAAATCGACGTCGTCGGTTTGCGCTATCATTAGTTCCATCCAATACAGTCGGTTCGGCCCCAATGCCCGCCGTGCTCGAAGAGTACAGCGGACCATGGAGTCATTCAACGGTCGTTGTTGAGAAGGAGAGGGCTATGGACGGCCTGCTTCGATCGCTCATCAAGACGGTACGCCGCCGCCTCCGCGCGGACGAGGAAGTCACTGTGGAAGCAGTGACGAAAGAGCTCGGATATACGCGGCAGTACATTTCCGGTCGCTTCCACAGGATCACAGGACGCCTTCTCAGTCACTTTCTCAAGGAGAAACGATTGGAGAAAGCCGCGAGGCTGCTGAAGGGCGGCAATTTGCGCGTGTCGCAGATCGCGCGGCGCTGCGGATTCGATTCGGAGAACTATTTCCGTCAGCAGTTCCGGCAACGCTACGGAATGTCTCCGCGTCAGTTCCGCGCGAACGGGCATTTGCGTCCGCCAATCCGGCATGTGGCTGCGGTGGCGACGGCTTAACTCATCGGAACGTCGTACCCCGCTTCGATCCAGAGGTAGCGAAGCGTGTTCGCGTCGCGCGCGCGCGTGCCGGCGACATAGCGCGCGAACAGCAATGCGCGACGCAGCCATGAATGCGGCGCAGCATTTTTCGCGAGATACGTCGCGTGCTCTTCCGCCGATGCGAACGTCATGGATCGCAGCGCGGCCGCAAGACGAATCACCGTCCCCTGCACCGTCACTTCCTCCCACA
>DATKFO010000235.1:0-2589 GCA_035544355.1 Thermoanaerobaculia bacterium | reverse complement strand
GAAGAGGATCTCGATGAAGCGCTCGACGAGCGAGTCGTCGCGCGCGGTGTCGCCGATCTCCGCGCGCAGCGCTGCGATCTCGTCGTCGGAAACGTGCAGATCGAACACGGATGGCTGCACCGGCTGCGCGTCGGGAGCGTTCGCGTAGCGCAGCTCGGAATCGGGAAGCACGGGCGATGCGACGCGCTGCGTGAGCTCGATGATCTGCCGTCGCAGCTCGGCTCCGCCTTCGCCGGCGTCGCCTTCCGCTTCGCCGATGCCGTCGGTCGCTCGGTGCTGAATCGTCGTCAGCTCCGCGCGCCAGAGGTGATTGACCATGTCGTCGGCGGCGCCGAGGTTGCGCTCGTTGATTTCGAGGACGGTGATGAGCGCGGTCATCTCGTCGGCGGAGATCTCGTCGGTGAACGTGAGCTCGCGCAGTCCGTCGCGATAGAGCGGATAGAAAAACGATTCCTCGCGCTTGGGGCGATTGATCATCGACGTCTTGTCGAGGAAGAGATCGAGCGGCCCGACGCGCAGCGTGAACGCGCCGGCGGTGCTGCATTTCTCGAAGAGCTTCTCGCCGGCCTCGCGATACGGCGCGCTGTTGGCGTGATAGAGGCGTCGCGCGGCGAGAGTCTTCTCGATCTGGAGTACGAAATCGCGCACCAGCTCAGGGGAAGCCATGTTTTCGAAACGAACCCGAAATTGATTCTACTTGGAGTGCGGCGACCGCAGTCGCCGCTTTTCGACAGTTTTCGCGCCGGCTGTCCAAAAGCGCCGACTGTGGTCGCCGCACTCCAAACCCGATATCGTTCGCCCAGCATGCCCTTCAAGAAATCGCGATTCGGTCCGCGCCTCGCTGCGGCGGCGCGCTCAGGCGAGCGCTACCGCGACGTCCACGTCTTCATCGGAGGCACGGGCGCGGTCGGCGGCGCTGCGGCGTTGCAGATGATCGCGATGTTCGAAGAGATGATGACCATCGCGCCCGCGGAGAATCCCGACGACGTGCCGGTGCTCATCGTCACCGGCCGCACCGACGACGAAGTGCACTCGTTCGAGTCGCGGCTCAAGCGTTTCACGCGCACGCGCTGGGGCGCCGGCGTCGCGCCGCGCCATTTCGAGCACGGATTCCTTTCGCCGGGTGGCGTGTACATCGCGGTCTCGAAATACGAGATGAAGCCGATCCCGGGGATCGAGATCGTGAAGGACGCCGATCGCGATTCCCGCACCGCCGCAGTGGATGAATTTCTGCGGCGCGCAGGTGCGGATCGCAACCTTCCCCTCGAGCAGATCGCGCCGCGTCTCATGACGTACGTTCGTGCGTCGCGTCCGATCACCGCATTTCTCGAAGATCGCCTCTCGCGTTTGCGCGACTACGGACCGAAGCCGTTCCGCTCCGTCGTCATCGGCTTTCCGCTGCCGAGCATCCTCGCGTATCAAACGAGCGGCCTCGCGCTCGTCGCCGATTCCCTGGGCCTCGGCGAAGAGTTCACGACCAGCGTGAAGGACGCGTTCGAATCCACGTTCGCCGACGATCTCGTCGCCGTGCGCGAGAACTGGGGCGCGCGCGTGCTCGTCGCGCACACCACCGGCGTCGGCGGGATGTACGACGAGTCCGCAGACGGCGCCACCGCGATCCGCCTCGGATTCGCCCACGCCGCACGCGACGAGTTCCTCCGCGCGAAACACATCGAAGCCGAGCACCTCACGAAGAAATACGCCGAGCGCGGCGTGCTCATGCTCGTGACCGCAGCGGCGATCGGCATCGACGAAGTGCGCATGCGCGAGCCGATCCCGCTGCACGGCGCGATCGTCGACAAACTCCGCAGCGCCGGGCCGGAGCTCTTCCGCGGCGCGCGCGAGCGCAAGCAATCGATTCATCTGTTCAAGCCCGCGACGCTGAACCTCGATAAAGCCTCGAAATCGCGCGACTTGCATTTCAAACGAGGTGATGAACTTCTACCCGAATACACCATCCGAAGCGGTGAGAATGGGTTCTTCAGCGTTGCGAACGCTGACGCGCTATATCGCGTGATGAAGGTCGCTTCGGTCTCAGAACTCGGACACGTTCTTGCCTCTGTCGGGCTGCTTGATGACGATCCGAATGTGCCCTGGTTCGAGGATGGCGTTTGCTATTACACCGAAACAGCGAATTCCAAGCACGTCTTCGATTTTCTTTATCAACCCGTGTTGCTGGCTGCGCAGTTGAGTGGAGTCGAGCCGATGGCATTGCAGGATCTGGGTTCCTCCAAACATCAGGCCGAGTTGCACGCTCTTGCACTATTGATCGTACTGCATCGCCTTCGAACGCTTGATGTTGACGCAATTGGTGAATACCCAGCCGATTCTTTTGACGCCCGCCATTTCTTTCTAGAAAGATCGCGCGCACTTACCTTCCGCGATATTCAACATTGGGATCTTAATAGGCTCGCATACGACTTGCGTATTCTTGTGTCTGCAGACAAGCCCGGTCAGTTATTACCTCTGAAGCCGATTGTCGATGAAGGCCATTTTGGCCCGCGCGACGAAGCCCACATGGCAATCATGAAGGTTGTACTTGACTCCGTGTTTACCGTAACCTCGCTGGGCTCGCCGATTCTTTTTGAA
>DATKFO010000234.1:0-2360 GCA_035544355.1 Thermoanaerobaculia bacterium | reverse complement strand
GCACGTTTTCATCGCTGACGGAAAAGCGCGCGTTCATGCCGGTGTGCAGCGGCGTCGCTTCCTGTTCCGGAACCTGGAAACGCAGCAGCAGCGGATCGCGTTGCACGAGCGTCGCGAGCACGGTGCCGATCTGTTCGTACTGCCCCGTCTGCACGGTGCGCGTCTGGATGATGCCGGTGACCGGCGCGCGCACGAACGCGTCGCGCAGGTTGAGCTTCGCCTGCGCGAGCGCGGCCTGCGACTGCGCGACTTCGGCGATGCCGGTCTGCACTTTCGTGCGCCACGTTTCGACTTCTTCGCCGCGGATGAGTCCCGGGTTCTTCGCGCTCGCCGCCTGCCGCCGCGCATACCCCGCCTCGGCCTCCGCCTTCGCAGCAAGACTCTTCTGCAATGTCGCATCGGCCGCTTCGACCGCGAGGCGATAGCGCTCCGGATCGATCTCGACGAGCGCTTGTCCGGCCTGCACGAGCTGCCCTTCGCTGAACAGCACGCGATCGACGGCGCCCGCGACGCGCGCGGTGACTTCGACACGCTCGAACGCATCGAGCGAGCCGACGGCGTTGATCGAGTACTCGACGCGCCGCGACTCGACCGGTCTCACTTCCACTGGAAACGCGAGCGGACCTTTGCGCTCCTGCGCGTTCTGCGCAGAGCCTTTGGTGCAGGCGACCGCGAAGAGCGCGATCGCGAGGATTAGGAGCTTCTTCATCATTTGTTTTTCCGAGTGGGCAGTTCGCAGTCGGCAGTGGGCAGTAGCACCGCCCTCTTCTGCCAACCGCCCACTGCTCACTGCCAACTCATTCATCGTCCCACCGGTGCTTCCCCGCTTGCCTCACGCAACGACAAATACGCGAGCGCCATGCGATACCGCGCCGTCACTTCGGCAACTTCCGCGTCGAATAATCGCTGCGTCGAGTCGGCGAGCTCGAGTGCGCTCGCCAATCCCTGACGATACAACTCGTTCGTCTCATCGGCGTTCTTTCGTGCGGCGCGCAACGCGGCCGTGGCCTCGCGAAGCGCCGCCTGTTCCGTCGTCAACTGCACGGCCGCGGATCGCAGTTGCCGGTCGACGTTGCGAAGCGAGAATTCGAGAGCGAGCTCTCCCCCGCGCACATTCGCAACGCGTTCCGCGCGCTCGGCGCGCCGGATGCCGGCGTCGAACAGCGGCCAGGCGAGGGTAACTCCGACGAACCCGTCATTGTTCCGATCGCTGACCGGCCCGTCATTGATGTTGCGCGTCTGTGCCGTGAACAGCACGGACGGGATGAAGCGCAGCAACGGCTCGCGCGCGAATTCGCGCAGCGCTTCGACGCGGCTGCGCGTCGCCGCGATGTCGTTGCGCCGCTGCTGCGCCGCGGCGACATCGAACGTCGCCGCGTCATCGGCTGCGTCGAGCAAGCCATCCGGCGCGGCAAGCGGGCCGGAGACATCGGTGTTCAGCAGATTGCCCAGCTGCACGCGCGCCGCTTCGACGTCGCCGCTCGACTGCGCGAAGCCGCGTTCCGCGGTCGCGAGCTCGAGCTCGACTTTCGTGACGTCGTTCGAGCTGACGAGTCCCGCTTCGAATCGCGCGCGGACGTCATCGAGACTCGTGCGCGCGAACTCGCGGCGATGCTCGGCGGCGATCTGCACCTGTTCGAATCCAAGCGTGGTCAGAAACGCGTCGGCGGCATCGAACGCGAGGAGGCGTTTCGATTCCGCAGCGGTGAGCTTCGTCGCATCGCGATCGAGTCGCGCCTGTCGCATGAGCGGCAACGCACGCGCGTCAAACAGCGGCTGCGTGAGGAGCGCAGCGGCGGAGATGGTGTTGTCGGTTGCGTCGATATCAAAATTGCGACGCGCGACGCCGGTGATGTCGACGCGCGGAAAGAAAAACAACTGCGCGCGACGCACGCGCGCCTCGGCCGCTTCGGTGGTCGTGTCGGCGATCGCCGCCCGCTCGTTGCGCGTCAGGGCGAGCTCGACCGCTCGTTCGATCGTGAGAGGGGGAGCATCCTGCGCAAACGCAGCGGTGGCTACGAGAATGGCGATGAAGGGAACCAGGGGGCGAGTCACGGCGCGCAGATTAAAGCATGGCGCGGCGATAGGTGTGACCAATTGGTTGCGCTAACGCTTCCGGACGGGACGTCAGAGCCAGTTTTCCAACTTGAGTCCGCGCACGAGGCTGAAGTGCTTCACATTGTTCGTCACCAGCGTGACGTCGAGCGCCATCGCATGTGCCGCGATCAGAGCATCGAAGTCTCCGATCGGAGTCCCGCGCGCGGCGAGGTCGTTGGCGATCCTGGCGAACTGTGTCGCACATTCGTCATCGAACGGCATGACTGCGATATGGCGCGTCAATCCGTCGATCGACTGATGCA
>DATKFO010000233.1:0-2488 GCA_035544355.1 Thermoanaerobaculia bacterium | reverse complement strand
CGAAGCTGCAGAAGGTGACGCTGAAGGATTCGAGCGCCGCCGCGGCAGCTGCGATCGTTCTCGCTTCGACCGCTGAGTCACGCGCGGCCGGTAGAGTCACGTCTTCTCGCTGCTGCAAACGGAGCCGCGGAAAACGGCAAGCCGCTCGAAGCGATGCTCGGGTATCTCGAGATCCACCTGATAATTGGCACCTTGCCGCCCGATTTCAAGAAACACTCGGACGCTCTCACACAAGACGAAAACGTCAAGGCGCTCCTCGGCGCGCTGAACCCGAGGAGTGAAGAAGAGGCGAAGGCATCCGTCGCAACGCTCACGCGACTCGCACCGCTCGCCGGCGACAAGGCGCACGTCACAGGCATCTTCCGCGCGAACATGGAGCGGAGCCTAGGCAACAACGACGTCGCAACGAGTCTGTTCGTCGCAGCTCTGACGAAAAATCCGTTCATTACCGGCGTCTGGAAAGACCTCGGCGACATCCTCGACACCGGATACGACGCCGGCGACACATGGCGCTGCTACGCGATCGCGAGGCTCATCGCGCCGTCGCATTCGCTGCTGGCCGAGGTTGATCGGCGCGAGGCGGCGCTCCGCAAAGAGCACGCGGCATTTTTCTAGCGCCATTCCCGTGTCGTCCTGAGTCCTTTTCACCGTGTGAGCGCTGACCTGCGAGCGGAAACTGGCTTCCACCGCCACCCGCGAGGGTTCGGGCGGCCGCAGGCCGCCCCTACAGGCCTTCGCGAGGACGCGCATTTGGGAGGCCCTGTCATTCAACGTAGGGGCGGCTTGCAGCCGCCCGAACCCAGTGTCGTCCTGAGCGGGTGGCGGGTGGGCGCGAAGGATCCCCTCCAGTGACACGAGACACGCTCCGTCGGCAGGGGGTCCTTCGCGCCCACACCGCCGCCCGCTCAGGAAGACACAACGCCATCGCGCGACCGCTCCGCCTCCGCGATCTCCTCCTGAATCCTCTTCATCTCGTCGTCGATGCCTTCGGAGAAGCCGCCCCAGTATGCGTAGAACGTGTCGTCGAGTTTCTTGTACGGGAAGTGCGGCATGTGCTCGGTGATGTATTCCCACACTTTCGGCACGCGGCCGTCGGTGTCGGTGAATTTGTATTCGTCCGCGAGCTCGGCGGAGTTGTAGACGCGTCCGGATTTTTCTTTCACGTTCGGATCGGCGGCGAGTGCGGCGACTGCGCGGCCGACGAAGAGCGGCGTTTCGGACTCGCCCCACTCGGGACGCTTCTCCGCGGCGTCGCGCCAGTTCGCTTCGGTCACGCGCATGTTCTCGAGCATCGATTCCGATCGCAGGAATCCCGGCGTGAGCGCGACGCACGTGATGTTCGATTTGCGCAGCTCGTGCGCCAGCGCGAATGCCATGCGGATCACGTTCGTCTTCACGAAGTCGTAATAGAACTGGCCGCGGTAGTAGTACGCGTCGCCGTCGGTGATGCCGGCGATCAATCCGCTGTCGCTCTCGAGCATCAGCGGGATCGCTTCGTGCGCGGTGATGACGTGCGTCTTGAACGCGGTGTCGATCACGGCGAAGCCGCGCTCGAGCGGGATCTTCCAGAACGTCATCTCCTTCCACCACCAGTCCATCCATGCGTCGCCGCCCCAGATGTCGTTGACGAGCACGTTGAGCTTCCCCTGCTCGGAACGAATGCGCTCGATGAGGCGGCGCACCTGATCGACGTCGCGATGATCGGTCTGGACTGCGATCGCGCGACCGCCGTCGCGCTCGATCAGCTCCGCGGTCTCGTCGATCGTTTCGGGACGATTGCCGGTCGCGGGATGGCTGCGTGTGCTGCGACCGCTGCAGTAGACGATGGCACCGGCTTCGCCGAGGGCTCTTGCGATGCCGCGGCCGGCTCCGCGGGTGGCGCCGGCGACGAGGGCGACTTTGCCGTCGAGTGGTTTTTGCATCGGTTCCTCCAGGCGACTCGATTCTGCTCTTGCTGCAACCACACCAGGAGTGCGGGCGGCCGTGGGGAGCGGCTTCAAATGTGGCACAGACACTCCTGTCTGTGCGCACTCGGGAGACCAGAGCCCAGTGTGCATCGGTTCATCCCGCGCGGGGCACACAGACAAGAGTGTCTGTGCCACATTTGGGGGCTTCTTCCGGTCGCCCCCGTCCAGGTTCACCGCGCGACTGCGGGACCGCGCAACTTCGCAACCCGAAACTCGATACCCAAAGCGGCGGCATGGCCGCGCGCACTCCACATCACGGCGCCCGATGAAATCTCGCATGAAAGAGTTCTGAATTTAGGAGTGCGGTGGCGACGGAGCCACCGCTTTGTGATCCGGATCACAACTGTCCGGTTATAAGTCGAATAGATTCTGCTGGTTAGGAGAGTGGGCGAGTTTGCTTTCGATGGAGAGAGGTGTAAGTGCCTCAGGCGAGATTGCCTTTTTCGAATAGCGTGAGCGACAAGATCTGTAGAAGAGTGTGGAGCGAAGCATCAAGGCGGAGTTGCTTTTTGATGATGGCG
>DATKFO010000232.1:0-2763 GCA_035544355.1 Thermoanaerobaculia bacterium | reverse complement strand
CGCATTGTGCGATGTGAGCGTCGGGCGTAGTCACATCGACTCCCTGCCGCCCTAAAACTCTTCGCAAGTCGCCAACGGCAATCCAATGACCGAGGGGCGTGTCATGGATCGGGAGATCCTGCAGAAGGTCGCCGATCATCTCCCGATCGTGCGGCGACTCTGCTCCTGACACGAGCTCAGCAACAACGAGTGGTGGAAGCACGATCGCACCGACCGAGATCGCGTCTTCGAGAATGTCGAACGCACGACCCGAAAAGAAATCGATCCAAACCGACGTATCAACGACGATTACGCCCACGCGACTGCTCCAGATCGATCTTCAAACGGACCTTTCCGCGGAGTGCCAACAATCGTTCATACGCTCCGCGGCGCTTGACCTGTTCGAGGCCTTCCACAAGTGTCTCCGTGATTCCCTTGCCTGTCGATTTGAGCGCGCCATCGAGGAGATCCGCCGGCAGGTTCGCGGTTACGCGTCGCATCTTCGTCATGATGGTGATGATAACGCGCGTATGAACGGCGATCAATTCGCGCTGCGCCGCGCCACCATCAACAACCCCGGCCCGAACGGGAGCCATCCAAACAAGCGATCGATCGCGAAGACCGCGCGTACTGCGCTCACCACAACGCGTGAACGTCCGACGCGCGCGACGTTCTGCAGTGCGGTGTCTTCATCGACACCACGCCGCGCGCGGCGTTTGTTCATTGGGAGGAGGAACAAGGTGTCGTACGTGAGCACGACGGGGAATCCCCAGTACGACGCTTTTTCGATCGCGAAGCCGGCGCGCTCGAAGAGCAAGGTCAGCTCGCTGCGCGCGTAGCGGCGACGGTGTTCGTAGTAGTCGTCCGATGCGCTCCACAGACTTCGCAACGCCGGCACGGTTGCGATGCAGGCACCTCCTTCGTGCACGACGCGGCCGATCTCGCGCACGGCACCGGCATCGTCGTCGAGATGTTCGAGCGTCTCGCCGGTCGTCACTGCGTCGAACGCGCCGTCGCGAAACGGGAGTTTCGTGAGATCGCCGACCACCGCAGGAATCGTCGACGTGCGCCGCACGTGCAGCGCCGCATCGAACGCGTAGTCGATACCGATCACGCGGTAGCCGCGCTGCTGCATGCGCGATGCGAGCTGGCCGAGGCCGACTGCGCCGTCGAGGATGCGCGCGTTGTGCGGCAGGCGCTCCACCTCGCGCACGATCATCGAAAGACGGTGCTCGTGCCGCGGGCCAAACATCTCCGGTTGCGTGCCCCACGCGTGGGTTTTGGTCTCCATCAGCGCGGCGGAGTGTAGCGCCGGTTTGCCGTGGCGGCATTGCGGATCTATCATGAAGTGGCTCCGTCTTAACAGTTTGGGAGGTGGGTATGCGGATGGGGAGACTCGGATTCGTCGTGGCGGCGCTGTTTGTGCCCGTCGTCGCACTGGCGACGCACGTTCCCGGATCGTCGGAAGTCATCACGTACGACGGAACGCTTGCGCCCGGCACGCCGGCAACCGGCACCATCGGCTGGCAGGCGCCGTCCGACGGCTACGACTGGTATTGCTTCGATGTCACGACCGGCACGCCGGTGAGCCTCACGATCACGCGCACGAGCGGCGACATCTTTCCGAACCTCGGCGTGATGCGCGGCCTCGCGGAAGTCGGCGGCACGGCGAGCCTTCCGATCGTCACCGAATCGAGCAACTCGACGGAGACGAATGCCACGCTCACGTTCACTCCCGATTTCAGCGGCCCCGTGACGATGTGGGTGTCGACCTTCCTCGGTGAGCTCAACGGAGGTTTCTCCGTGACGATGACCGGCGGCACCGGACGCGCTGCATGCAGTTCCGTCGTCACACCGACCGGCCCGCAGATTTCCGTCGAAGTGCCGGGCGAAGTGTTTCTCACCGGCATCTCGTCGATCACCGTGCCGATCACGGTGAAGACGGCCGCGGGATTCGACAACGACGTTGCGCTCAACGCGACCGGTCTCCCCGACGACGTGCAGCTGACGTTTTCGAAGCCGGTGATTCCGAAGCCGGGCAGCGACATCGTGAATCTCACGATCAAAACGGGATCGAACACGTTCCCAGCGAATTACTCGCTACTCGTCGTCGCGACGGGCGGCGAGGCGACGGCATCGAATAGTTTCCCCGTCACGGTGTACTGCGATCCGCCGCTGATCCTCGCGACGAATCAGCCGAAGAGTCAGACGGTGACGCGCGGCAGCGTGGCGCGACTCGAGACTGCATCGACCGGCACTGGTCCGTTCAAGTATCAGTGGTTCGCGGGCAACACCGGACAGACGCGCTTCCCGCTCGCCGGCGGAACGGACAAGACGTTCACGACGTCGGGCATCAATGATGTGTCGTACTACTGGGTGCGCGTGTCGAACGCGTGCGGCAGCGCGGATAGTCAGACGGCGACGGTTACGCCGATCGGATCGGTCGCGCCGAAGAAGAAGCGGTGATCGGGACTCTTTTTGGACGGCGGACTTATAGTCCGCCGGTTCTTTCTGGCGGCGGACTATAAGTCCGCCGTCCCGTTACGCGCCCAGCATTTCGCGAACGGTCGCCGCAGCTTGATCGAGAGCCGCGTCCAACTTGTCCGCGTCTTTCCCGCCTGCTTGCGCGAGATCCGGCTTGCCGCCGCCCTTACCGCCGACGATCGGCGCGAGTTGCTGAATAATTTTGTTCGCCTGAATCTTCGAAGTCAGCGGCTTTGGAACGACTGCTACGAGCGCGACGTGGCCGTCCTTCGCGCCTGCGAGAACGATCGGGCCATCAAA
>DATKFO010000231.1:0-4412 GCA_035544355.1 Thermoanaerobaculia bacterium | reverse complement strand
TCATCAAGAAGACCAGCAGCGCTCCGCTGTTCAAGCGAGCGCTCGAAATCGCGCCGCCGACCGACCCCGACGAGCTCTCGAACCTTCACTCACGCCTCGGCATCGCGTTGATCGGCGAGCGCCGCTTCGATGAGGCGCAGCAGCACGTCGAGCCTGCGCTGCAGCTCGCCCGAACGCCGCAGCGCAAGCTGATGGCGTACTCGTTCGCGCAAAGCCTCAGCCACAGCCAGGGGCGCATCGCCGAGGCCATCGCTTACGGAAAAGAAGGGATCCGCGTTGCGCCGAACAGCCTGCGGAATCTCTGGCTGATCCAGTCGGAGCTCGGGCAGATGCTGCTCGAGTGTGGGGAGACGGAGGAAGGCATCGCGATGCTTCGCGAATCGATCGACCGCATCGAAGCGCGCCGCACGACGCTTCCGACGCTCATGCCCGCGCCCAGCGAAGCGGGACGCGCGTTCGGCAACCGCATCTTCGTCTACCACGTTCTCGAAGCCGCGCTCCTCGGGCAAGGCCGGCTGGAGGACGCCCTCTCGATCGCGGAACGAACACGCGGACGCGCGCTGTTCGACATCCTGCACGGCCACCGATGGAATCGCGCGATTCCGGCCGCGGAGCGCGAGCGCGAGCACGCGCTGAATCAGCGGATCGTCGATCTCAATCGCGAGCTCGCCCGTTCGGAAGGGGAAGCCGCCCTGAAGGTGCGCGAGCAATTGCTCGAGGCGCGCGCCGCATTCGACGAGCTGAGTCTCGAGATCGATCTTCGCTACCCGCGCGGCGACGCGACCACGCCGCAGCCTCTCGATCTCGCGGAGATCCGGATCGACGCCGGCACGGCGATCGTCGAGTACTCCCTCTCCGCCGACAGGAAGACCATCAACGCATACGTCGTGCGCTCGTCCGGCGCGCTCTTCGGCCTGCACCTGCCGGCGCCGCAGGAGTCGGTCCTCAGCGAAGTACGCCTGCTGCGCAAGCAGATCGAATCACGCGACGGCGGCTATCGCGGACAGGCGCAAAAACTGTACGAACTCCTCATCGCGCCGATCGCCGCGCATCTCGAAGGCGCGCGGCATCTGATCATCGTGCCGGATGGCGCGCTGTGGAATGTTCCGTTTCAGGCGCTCGTCACGCCGTCGGGAGAGCACCTTGCCGAGAGACACGCCATCTCGTATGCACCGTCGCTGACGACACTGCAGCAGCGCCCCGTCCGCCGCGTTGCGCGCGCGCAGAAGGATCTGCTCGCGTTCGGCGATCCGCTCGTTTCCGAGCAGACGACGAAGTCCGCCACGGAGCGCGGCCTCGAGCTCGCCAGCCTTCCCGATGCCGCCGATGAAGTGAAGAACCTGCAGCGGCTGTACGGCGCGGGACGAAGCACGGTGTACACCGGCGCCGCGGCGAGTGAAGCGAGCTTCAAGGAGCTCGCGCCGCGCTATCGCGTCCTCCACCTTGCCGCGCACGGAATCGTCGACGACAGCTCACCGCTCTACTCCGCCGTCGTGCTGGCCGCGAAGCCGGACGGCGAAGAGGACGGGTTTCTCGAGATGCGCGAGATGCGCGAGCTCGATCTGCAGGCCGATCTGGTCGTCTTGTCCGCCTGCGACACCGGCCGCGGCGATCTCGCGCCCGGCGAAGGGATGATCGGCATGTCGTGGGCGCTGATGGCAGCCGGTTGTCCGGCCACCGTCGTCAGCCAGTGGAAGGCCGACTCGCAGACGACCGCTCTGCTGATGGTCGAGTTCCACAAGGAACTGCTGGCCGGACATTCCCCCGCAGAAGCGCTGCAACGCGCGCAGAAAAAACTGTGGCGCTCCACGAAACAGTGGTCCTGGCACCCGTACTACTGGGCGCCGTTTGTCGTCGTGACCTCGACGCTTCCCTGAGGGGATCGCGCGAGCGCGGATTGACACGTATTCCGTGCGCACTTACATTGCGTGAGATGAACGTCACGCTCTCGATCGACGACGATACGCTGGCCCGAGCACGCGAGCTCGCCAGTCGACGTGGTACGTCCTTGAACCAGCTCATTCGCGACTATCTCGAGGAGCTTGCATCAGACCTCACCCCTGACGAGATGCTTTCCGAGCTTTCCGAGCTTTGGGCAAGCGGCGGTGGCAACTCTGGCGGTCGCACATGGACACGAGAGGATCTCCATGAGCGTTCCGGTCTTCGTTGATACCAATGTTTTCGTTTACGCAGACGACAAAGGCAATCCGAAGAAGCGTGAACGAGCCCAGGAACTGATTCGACAGGTCGTGATCGAGCGCAGCGGCCGCGTATCCATGCAAGTCTTGCAGGAGTACTTCGCTTCCGCGACGCGCAAATTGAGCATGGACGCGAGCGCCGCACGTCGTCGAGTCGAGATCTATGCGCGAATGGATGTCGTCAGGCTCGAGACTGTCGATCTAGTCGCCGCGATTGATCTGCACCGCCTCCATCAATTCTCCATTTGGGACACGCTCATCATTCGCGCTGCGCTCATCTCGGGTTGCCGGCGGCTCTACACCGAGGACCTCCAGGCAGGCTTCCGAATCGAGAAGCTCGAGATCGTGAATCCTTTCGCGAATTGATACGCTCACACGAATCGCGCAAGTGCAACCGCGACTGCGGTCTCCACGCGCAAAATCCGTTCGCCGAGTGAAGCACGCGCGAATCCCGCGCGTTCGAGCGATGCGAGCTCCTGCTCGATGAACCCGCCCTCGGGGCCGATCGCAATCGTCGATGCGTTCGCGGGCAGCGGTGAAACCGCGCCGGGATGCGCGACAACCGCAACTAAGTCGCCGACGATCGCTGGCAACTCGTCCTCGACGAACGGCCGGAACAGGCGGCGCAATTCGATCGACGGCATGACGGTGTCGCGCGCTTGCTCGAGTCCGAGGATGCGTTGTGTGCGCAGGTTTTCTTCGGAGAGGCGCGGCGATTTCCAGTAGCTCTTCTCCACGCGCCATGCGTTGATCAGAAAGATTCGTTTCACGCCGAGCGAGGTTGCGGACGCGATCACGCGATTCAGCACTTTCGGGCGCGGCAGCGCGAGGACGAGCGTGACCGGCAGCGCGGCGGGTGGATCGCGATCGAGGGTGACGCGCATCTCGAGTGCTTCGCTATCGATGCGCGTCACGGTCCCGGTTCCGATTTTTCCGTTCGCGACGCCGACGACGAGCGCGTCGTTCACGACAGCGCGATGCACGCTCGTCGCGTGCTCGAGCCGGCGGCCCGTGAGGCGCGCGCGCTCGTCGTCGAGGAAGTCGTCATCGAACAGAAGGATCAGATTCACTCGACCATTCAATCATCAGTGCCGATGCCGAGGAGTTTACGGAGATTCATCGCGACTTCGGTGGCTGCGGGGGGACTGTAATTCGACAACACGACGATCGTCGCGCCGCCTTCGACTTCGATTGCGGCGTTGAGGCCCGGCGCGCCGCCGGCGAATCCGGAGCCGTCGCCGATGTGCGCCCACTTCGCGAATGCGACGAGATCGGCCGCGGTCGAGTAGCCGCCGCCCGCCGATGATCCGTGTCCGGGCAATGAATAGAGGTTGGAGCGTCCGTCGCGCGTGTAGCCGACAGCGCGCCGCGCGACGACCGCATCCGCATCGAACGCGCCCGTGTCGGCCATGCCGGCGGGCGTGAAGATTTTCGTGCGCAGGTACTCGTCGTACGGCATGCCGCTGATCTTCTCGATGACGATGCCGAGGAGGATGTAGGCGGCGTTCGAGTAGCGGCGTTGCGCGCCCGGCTCGAACTCGAGCGGCTTGTCGGCAAAGAGCGGCACGTAGTCGGACAACGTGCGGATGCGATCCTTCGGCAGCGCGTCGTATTCGTCGCCGAAGAAATCGCCGAGTCCCGATGAGTGCTCGAGCATCTGCGCGATCGTGATCTTGTCCGCGAACGCGTATTGCGGCAGAAAGCGACTGAGCTTGTCGTCGAAGCTGAGCTTCCCCGCGTCGCGCAGTTGCTTGAGCGCCGTCATCGTGAAGATCTTGTTGATCGACCCGATGTTGAAACGCGTCTGCATCGTGTTCGGCACTTCGAAGTCTTTGTTCGCGAAGCCATAGGCCTTTTGAAACACGGGCTGGCCGTTGCGGATGACGAGCACGACGCCGGAGAAAAGATCGCGCTGCACGAGCGCATCGAGATACGGCGCGATGCCGTCGACGCCTGCGGCCGCCTTCGCCTTCGGCCAGTCTTTCGCTTCGTCGCCGTCGGGACCGCCGATCATCACGCGCTTGCGCGGCTGCGCGGCAGCGCCGAGCGCGATCGCGAGCACGACGAGAATGGTCAAGATACGTACCTTCATGGAATTGCCTCCTTGTTCGAAGTGAAGGTAGAGAAAGGTTGTGAAGAAGTTATGGAGTGCGGCGGCCGTGCCGCCGCTTTGGGTAGCGCGTTCGGGCTGCTAGGTTGCGAGGTCAAGCGGTT
>DATKFO010000230.1:0-3889 GCA_035544355.1 Thermoanaerobaculia bacterium | reverse complement strand
AGCGCGTTAACAGTGACGCTCGTCGCGCCGCTCGTCGCGGAGCAGCCGTTCGCATTCGTCACCGTCACCGAGTACGAACCTGCGTTCGTGACGTTGATCGACTGCGTTGTCGCGCCGTTCGACCACAGATAGCTCGCACCGGATGACGCGGTGAACGTCACCGATCCGCCTTCACAGAATGTCGTCGGTCCTGATGCGGAGATTGTTGCGGTGGGCAGCGCGTTAACAGTGACGCTCGTCGCGCCGCTCGTCGCGGAGCAGCCGTTCGCATTCGTCACCGTCACCGAGTACGAACCTCCACTCGTGACGTTGATCGACTGCGTTGTCGCACCGTTCGACCACAGATAGCTCGCACCGGATGACGCGGTGAGCGTCACCGATCCGCCCTCGCAGAACGTCGTCGGTCCGGATGCGGAGATCGTTGCGGTGGGTAGCGCGTTAACAGTGACGCTCGTCGCGCCGCTCGTCGCGGAGCAGCCGTTCGCGTTCGTCACCGTCACCGAGTACGAACCTGCGTTCGTAACGTTGATCGACTGCGTCGTCGCACCGTTCGACCAGAGGTGGCTCGCGCCCGATGACGCGGTCAGAGTGACCGATCCGCCCTCGCAGAACGTGGTCGGTCCCGATGCAGAGATCGTTGCGACCGGCAGCGCGTTGACAATGACGCTCGTCGCACTGCTCGTCGCAGAGCAACCGTTCGCATTCGTCACGGTGACCGAATAAGAGCCTGCGTTCGAAACAGCGATCGACTGCGTCGTCGCACCGTTCGACCAGAGGTAGCTCGCACCCGATGACGCGGTGAGAGTCACCGACCCGCCTTCGCAGAACGTGGTCACTCCAGACGCGGAGATCGTCGCAACCGGCAAAGCGTTCACGACGACTGTCGTCGCGCTGCTCGAAGAAGCGCAACCTTGAGCGTTCGTCACCGTCACCGAGTACGAGCCCGCGTTCGAAACGACGATCGACTGTGTTGTCGCACCGTTCGACCACAAATAGCTCGCGCCGGAAGATGCGGTCAGCGTGACCGATCCGCCTTCGCAGAACGTCGTTGGTCCCGAAGCGGAGATCGAAGCGCTCGGCAGCGACTGCACGGCAACGCTCGTCGCGTTACTCGTGGCAGAGCAACCCTGAGCGTTCGTCACGTTCACCGAATACGAGCCCGCGCTCGAAACGACGATCGACTGTGCCGTCGATCCGTTCGACCAGAGATAGCTCGCGGCCGACGACGCGGTCAGCGTGACCGATCCACCTTCGCAGAATGTCGTCGGTCCGGAAGCAGAAATCGTGGCGACCGGCTTCGCGCCGATCGTGACGTTCTTGCTGCCGAGCATCGTGCAGCCCGCGGCGTTCGATACCTCGACGTAGAGGTTCGCGGGATTGTTGTTGAAGGCGTGCGGGCGGAACGCGATCGTGCGGCTGTTCGCGGATCCTACGATCGTCGCGTTCGTCAGCTCCCAGTGATACGTCACGCCGGCGCCGCCGTCGGGCACCGAGGCTTGGGCGAGCTCGCCGTCGCAGACGAGCGCTGGCGCCGTGATCGACGGATCAGGTCCCGGAACTTCGGGGATGGTCACGCGCGTCGTCAGCGTGCAACCCGCGGCCGTGATGCCGCGCGCTTCGATCCACGTGTCGCCGCCGCCCCAGCCGCGCAGCAGCGAGATCGACGCGCCGCCGTACGGCGGCAGTTGCGCCGCGTTGCTCGTCCAGAAGATGTCGACGAAGCTCGATGCGTTCGTGACCGTGGCCTGCAGATCCACCTGCGACGGACACGTTTGCGCCGGCGTCACCACGATTTGCGGCGCAACGGCCGGTTCCGCATTCACGACGACCGGCGTGCTCGTCGCCGAGCAGCCGTTCGCCGTCGTCACGGTCACGCTGTACGTGCCCGCGGTGGCGACGGTAATGTTGCGCGTCGTCGCGCCGTTCGACCAGAGCCACGACGCGCCGTCGTTCGCTTCGAGGGAAACACTGCCGCCGGCGCAGAACGTCGTGCCGTACGGCGTGGCGATCGTGGCCGTCGCGTCATCGACGGCGACGATCTTGTCGACCGTTTCGATGCACGCGTCCTTGAAGACGACGAAATGCAGCTGTGCGCTGAGGTACGCAGGATCGATGTCGTACGTGATCGAGCGCTCGCGCGAGCTCGAGGTGATCGTGCCGCGGACGACGGACCAGTAGTACTGCGCGCCGGTGCCGAGGTCGGGAACGCTGGCTGTGTTGCCGGTGCGTGTGCAGGTGGTGGCTGGAGCCGCGATCGTGAACGCCGGCAGCGAATCGACCGGCACCGTCACGCTGCTCGTCGAGCTGCAGCCGAACGGCGCCGTCACCGTGTGCGTGATCGTCAGGTCGCCGGTGCCGTCGGGCACGAAATCGACTGCCGTCAAATTCGCGCCGGAGACGATCGTGGCGTGCGTGATCGTCCACTGATGCGTTTCGTCCGGCGATCCGTAAGACGTCGCCCAGGCCTGGGTCTGATGTCCGGCGCAGTACCGCGGGCTCGCCGTGATGTCGGACGACGGCGGACCGACGACGATGTCGAACACACCGCCGGTGTAGCAGCCGTCTTCGTTGTAGCCGCGCACGACGAGACGCGTCGTTCCCACGACGCCGGTCGTGAACGTTACGTTCTTGCCGTTGTTCGCACCAACGATCGTGCCGTTCTCGATGGTCCAGACGATCGACGCGAAGTGCGTGGGATCGTTCTCCATCCAGATCGTGCCGGTCTCGCCGGGACAGAGATGATTCTTGCCCGAGATGCCGATGCTCTCCGGCATCGTGCCCGCAGTCACCGTGAACGGCGCCGACGCCGTCGAGCAATAGCCGTTCGACACCGTGACGCTGAACGTGCCGACCGCGTTGACGGTGATCGACTGCGTGGTTGCACCATTCGACCAGAGATACGACGCGCCGCCCGCCGGCGCACTCAGCGTGATCGGTCCGTTGAGGCAGAGCTTCGCCGGACCGGTGATCGTGGCATTCGGAAGCGGATCGACGGTGACGACGGTCGGCCCCGCAGTACGCGAACAGCCGTTCGCGTACGAAGCGGTGACGCTGTAGCTGCCGCCGCTCGTGACGGCCATCGACTGCGTCGTCGCGCCGTTGGACCAGAGGTACGTGCCGCCGCTCGCGCCGCCGTCATCAGCGGTGAGCGTCACACTGCCGCCGGCGCAGAAGCGCGTCGGACCATTCGCGACGATCGAGACGTTAGGCGTCGCAGTGTTCGTGATGTTGATCGACGCAGTGCTCGTGCAGCCGTTCGCGCTCGTGACGTCGACGCTGTACGTGTTCTGCGCCGAGACTGCGATCGACTGCGTCGTGGCGCCGGTCGACCAGAGATACGACGTGCCTGCGCTCGCGGTGAGCGTCACGCTGGCATTCGGACAGAGCGTCGTCGGGCCGCTCGGCGTGATCGCCGCAGGTGTGTTCGCGAGCACCGGAATCGTGACCGTCGACGCTCGCGAGCACGTGCTCGAGGTGCCGGTCGCGGTGAGGATCACGTCCGCGGTTCCGGTGGGATGGAACGTGATCGTCGCGCCGCTAGGCGGATTCGTGTCGATGACTCCGTTCTGGATCGTCCACGCGATCGACGAGAAGCTCGCCGCGTTCGTGACGGACGCAGTGTCGTTGCTGCCGGCGCAGACCGGATTCCTCACGACGGAGATCGCCGGAACCGGAAGCGCGTTCACGGTGACGTTCTTCGTGCCGGTAAACGTGCAGCCGAAAGAGTCACGCACGACGAGAGTGACGACTATGTTGCCGCCGGTAGCGGTGATGTTGAACGTCGGTGCATTCGTCGGGCCGTTGATGGTTGCGTTCGTGGCCGACCACGTCCACGAGACGGCATTCGGAATCGACGACTGGGAGAAGTGGTAGTTGGTGGAGTTGCCGA
>DATKFO010000229.1:0-19513 GCA_035544355.1 Thermoanaerobaculia bacterium | reverse complement strand
CGAAGCGAGGCGAATCAGATCGAACACCTTCCGCATCGTCTCGCTCTTGCCGATGATGTTCGAGTACGCGTACTTGTCGGAGAGCTCTGCCTTGAGGCGCTCGTTCTCGTTGGACAACCGGCGCTGCTCGAGCGCCTTGTTGACCGTGATGATGACTTCCTCGTTCCGGAACGGCTTGGGGATGTAGTGGAACGCGCCCATCTTCATCGCTTCGATCGCGCCGTCGATCGACGAGAACGCGGTGATGACGATGACGGGCAGCGACGGATTCGAGATGCGGATCGAGCGCAGCGTGTCGATGCCGCTGATGCCGGGGAGCATCACGTCGAGCACGACAAGGTCGATGTCTTCGGCGTCGAGAACGCTCAGCGCTTCTTCGCCGCTCTGCGCGAGCACGATGTCGAAGCCTTCGCGGCGAAGCACGGCTTCGAGCACGTCCCGCAGGACTTCTTCGTCGTCGACAATGAGGATTCGCATGATTCAGTGGGCGGTAGGCAGTGGGCAGTGGGCGGAAGAAACGACGCCAACGGCACTCTGCCCACTGCTCACTGCATACTGCCTACTAGTCGCTCCACCCGCGGCAACCAAATCGCAAACTCGGCGCCCTTTCCGGCAACACTTTCGACCGTGATCTCACCGTCGCATGCGTTGATGATGCGGCGGCTGATCGCGAGCCCGAGTCCTGTTCCGCCCTGGCCGCGTTTCGTGGTCACGAGCGGCTCGAAGATGCGTCCGATGAGATCGGGCGCGATTCCCTTGCCGTCGTCGCGAACGCGAATCACGACCTGCTCGTTCTCTTCACCGACCGTGATCCAAATGCTGCCGCCGTCGTTGACGGCATCGCGTGCGTTGAGGAGAACGTTGGTCAGAACCTGCTGCAGATCGTGAAAGTTCCCGCGCACGCGGAAGTCACGAATGTCCGCCGCATGCACGGTCACGTGCTTTGCGGCGAAAAGTTCTTCATGGAGTACGACGGTTTGCTCGACGACCTCGCGCGTGCCGACGATCTCGACCGAGCGCGGACGGCGCGCGATGAGATCGAGAAGGTTGTTGACGAGATTCGATGCGCGGAACGTCTGCTGCTCCATTTTCTTGAGGAGCTTGTATTTCGGATCGTCGGGCGTGATCTCGCTCAGCAGCAGTTGCGCGTACGACGAGATGCCGGTGAGCGGCGTGTTCACTTCGTGCGCGACGCCGGCGGCGAGCAGGCCGAGCGATGCGAGCCGCTCTTTGTCCTGCAGCTCGCGCTCGAGGCGCACGCGATCGGTGATGTCGCCGATCACGAGCACGCGCGCGCCGTCCGTCACGTCCGCTGCGTAGAGCGGGCTCGAAGTGACCGTGACTTCTTTCTCAATGCCGTCCCGATTGATGAAGCTCGTCGAGAGCGTGCGCGCTTCGTTGCGCAACAGCTCGGAATACGGCGGGAAGAGACGATCGATCGGTTCCTGCACGTTTTCGTCGGCCGCGACGAGATCCCAGAACGCTCGGTTCGCGGTGAGCACCGTGCCGTCGCGCGCGACGACTGCGATCGCGGAGAGCGACGACTCGATGATGTTCTCGTTGTACTCCTTGAGCGCGCTGATCTCGTCGAGCTGGCGGCGGAGCTTCGCGTAGAGGCGGGAGTTCTCGATCGCGAGCGCGACGGGCGCGGTCAACGTTCCGATGAGATGCAGGTCGTCGCGCGAGAGCGGTTCTTCGCCGCGCTTCGTGCCGAGAAGGAGCAGGCCTTGCAGCTCGCCGCGATTGCGCAGCGGGAAGACATAGCGATAGCCGGTTTCGAGCAATTGCCACGGAACGTCGGTTGCGTCGGGAAGCCGCGGGCTCGTGAGAATCATCGGCCCGTCTTTCGGCATGCTGTGGAAGTCGCTCTCGCTCGCGCGGCGCGGAACGCCCGGCTCGTTGTCGTAGATCGCGAGCGACAACCCTTCGCGCGTGTAGAGATTCATCTTGTCGATGTGCAGCGTCGTGCGAAGACGCTCGCGCATCATCGAGATCAGCTCGTGCACGTCGTGAAACGTCGCGAGCTCCTGCGCGAAGTCGGCCATCGTGCGGCGATGGCGATAGCTCTCGCGATACAGGAACATCTCGATGACCGACTCGATGCGCCCCTTGACCGGAATCAGCACGCCGGCGATCAGCAGGCCGCTCGTGAACGCGAGGAAGTTCCGCTCCATCGCCGAGCGCTCTTCGATGACGCGCGAGAGGACGAGGTTGACGGTCGAGAACGCGATCAGGCCGAAGAGGAACGTCACCGAGTACGCAAGGACCTCTTTGATGACGACTTCGACGTCCCACAGTTTGTATTTCAGGATCGACACCGCGAACGCGAGCGGAATCAGCGCGAGCGGCAGGATTGCAATCGTGGCGAGCGTCGCCGAAACGGATCCGGAGACGAGATACGGAATGATGTAGATGCCCAGGAACGGTAGGAAGCCGAGCACCATGCCGAGGTAGATCCACTTGATCTGCTTCTTGCCGACGGCTGCTGCGCGGCGATACGTGAAGCCGAGCGCGATCATCGCCAGCGTGAAGTAGATGCCGAAGTCGAGCAGCTCCCAGCGGCTGATGACATCGAACGCGCGGCGCGGCGTCGCAACGGTGATCGCGTTGTTGAAGAGCAGCAGATCCACGTTCCACAGCGCGAGCAGCGCAGGCGGCGCATACATCAGCGCGATCCATTTGCGATTGCGCAGGAGCGGACGCGGGAACAACAAGAAGAAGTGCAGCGCGAGCGGCGGCAGGAAGATGCGCGCGAGCTCCTCCACCATCTGCAGGAGCTTGTAGCTCCAGTCGACGTCGCCCGCCGGCGTGTAGACGTAGACGATGAACGAGAGCAGCGTGACGAAAAAGAAGAGCGCGCTTTCCTGCGTCTCGCCACGGAACAGCGTGAAGAGTCCGATGGCGAGATAGAGGAAGCCGATGAAGCTGAGGATGAGGTACGGGTAGTCGACCTTCAGCTCCGGCGCGCGATAGGTGATGGTGAGCGTCTTGTCGCCGCGCGCGATCAGCATCGGCACCGGCGTTCCGATGCGGCGCAGCGTTTTCTGCAGGCCTTCGACTTCGGTCGTCGGCGTCTCGCCGATCATCCAGATGTGATCGCCCGGGCGCAGTCCCGCGAGTGCGGCGGCGCTGCCGGCGTCGACGGTTTTGACGACGATCGAGCCGTGCTCGCGATGGAACGTGAAGTCGATGCGCTCGAACGAAGAGCGCTTGCGCTGGAAGGAAGTGAATGCACCGATGACGACGGCGACCGTAAGGAGCCCGATCAAACTATTGAGAAGAACCGATCTGCGCATCGTCGCGGGGTCGAGACTATTCAACGGAGGTGCCTTGCGGAACCCTGCCCTAAGCCGTTGAATTCAAACGTTTGCATTCTGTGAGCATTTCTCTGAATTCGTTAGAGAACTCCAATCGCTTGGATTCCTCCTCCGACATTTTGGAGTTGCGGCGACCCGCAGTCGCCGCTTTGTGACAGCACCGCGCAGAATGTAGAAGAGCGGCGATTGCGATCGCCGCACTCCAGATCAATGCACGGGAAAGCGGCAGGCGTCGCGCAACAGACACACGTCGCAGTTCTCTTTGCGGCGTTTGCGGCTGCAGAGATCGAGGATGCCGAGGCGGCAAAGGGCGAAATCGTAGCGGACGGGATCCGAGCGATCGAACGCTGCGAGACGATCGGTGATCGCGCGGGCGGCTTTCCAATCGGCGGACTTGCGTGCGTTGAGTCCGAGGAACGTGGCGATGCGATGGACGTGCGTGTCGAGCGGCACGACGAGCTTCGCAGGATCAACGAAGGTCCACAGTCCGAGATCGGGCGGCGTGCGGCGGACCATCCAGCGCAGGTAGAGGTTCATGCGTTTGCAGGCGGATTTGTCTTTCGGAGATGTGAGCAAGTATTGCAGCGTTGCCCGATGCCCGTTGCCTGTTGCCCGGAGTTGTTCGACGAATCGCTGCAAGGTCGGGCCGATGTCTTTGTCGGAATTGTCGTAGCACTGTCTGAAGAGTGCGCCGAGGGAGCCGTGCATTTTGATCGCGGTTGCAATGCATTCGAGAAATGCGACGAGCTCGGGTGTTTTGTGGAAGCGATGGGCGAAGCCTTTGAAGCGGCGCATCGCATCCGCGCGATCGAATGCGGCGAGGTAGCGATACGGCGACGGCGTCATGCGCGCGAGGACGACGCCGATGTTCGCGACGATGGTCTCCGCGCGGCCATACGCGAATGCGGCGGCGATGAGTCCGGCGACTTCCTGATCGAGCGGATCCTCGAATCGCAACACGAGTTGCAGCGGATCGGGCTCGATGGTCGTAATGTCGAATGTGGCAACGAGCGTGTCGAGGCGATCGCGCAGGATGTGCTCAGCGACAGGTTTGCTTCGCCTCACAGTTGTCGACGCGAACAGGGACCCCTGCGAAACTGTTCCTCTGTGCATTCGTCGTATCGTTAGCGCCAACCGCAATCGAGGTGTCTTCATGCGAATCCGAATCCTTGGCCTTCTCCTCGGATTTCTCGCGACCGCTCCGCTTTCTGCCGCCATCACCGGCACGCTGATGAACGGCGACGGCGTGCCGATCGCCGGCGCGAAGGTGACGATCGCCGCCCCCGAGACGCTCGACGCGCATCGCGAACGCCTGCTCGCGAAGAGTGATCGCACGCCGCTCGCGACGACGCAGAGCGACGCGAAGGGCGCGTTCAAGCTCGAGCCGCCCGCGAATCCGACAGTCGATCTTCGCGTCGAGGCCAAGGGCTACGCACCATTCGGCGTGCTCGTCGAGCGCGACGGCGAAGTCCCCGTGATCGTGCTGCGCAAGGCGGACCTCAAGAGCGGCAAGATCACCGCGGGCGGCAAGCCGGTCGCGGGCGCGATCGTGGTCTGGTCCGGATCGACGGAGGTCCTCGCCACCACCGATGCAGAGGGCCGCTACTCCGTCCCCGACCCGGCGAAGTGGGCGTATCGCCTCACCATCGTGCATCCCGACTTCGCCGTGTACGAGCAGTGGATCATGATGATGAGCGACTCGATGCAGAAGAGTCTCGATCGCACGCTCGACGCCGGCACTGCGATCTCCGGCCGCGTCACCGGCAGCGACGGTCAGACGCCGATCGCGAAGGCCGCGGTCTCCGCGGACGGATGGCCGTTCGCCACGACCGCGGACGACGGCACGTTCACGATCGCGCACGCGTCGAAGAAGCCGGAAAACGTCACCGCGCGCTCCGGCAATCTCCAGGCGGTCCGCGGCGCCAACGGCGCGAACACGAATTTCCGCCTCGGCAAGCCGTCCTCGCTCAACGGCACGCTGCGCGATGCCAAGACGCGCGCGCCGATCGCGGGCGCGGTGGTGTCGCTCTCGCGCGGCATGCGCTTCAATTCCTCGCTCGTCGCCAGCACGGTCACCGACGCGAAAGGCAACTACGCGTTCCCGATGCTCACGTCCGGCTCGTACGAGCTCGAGGCCGAGCATCCGTCGTATGAATTCAACTCCATCACCGCGGACGTCACCGCGGGACAATCGGTGAATCGCAGCTTCAGCGCGCCGCCGCTCGCGCGCATCAGCGGCGTGGTGATCGACGACGAAAAGCGCCCGATCGCCGCGGCGGTGGTGTCGGTCGCGGAAGATCCGTCCTTCAACTTCCGCATGCGCGGGCAGATGCGCCGGCGTGATGGGTTCTGGAGCGGACCCGACGGGCGCTTCCTGCTGCTCACGAGCGACGAAGACGACGTCGCATTGAAGGCGCGCAAGAAGGGACTCCCGAGCTCGACGCCGAGCTCGGTGAAGATCGCCGCGGGCGAGCGCAAAAGCGGCGTCGTCATCACGATTCCGCGCGGTCTCGAAGTCGCGGGACGCGTCGTCGATCACGACGGACGTCCGCTCTCCGGCGTCACGGTCTCGGCGGCGGAAAGCACCGGCGGCATGCGCGGGATGTTCTTCTTCCGCCCCGGGGCGATGTCGGGCGACGATGAAGACGTCGTGCGCAGCGCGAGCGACGGCACGTTCGCAATCCGTCTCACCGAAGGAACGTACGACCTCTCCTTCAAACGCGAAGGCTTCGCGATGAAAGCCGTGCGTGCTCATCGCGTCGCGTCCGGCGTGAAGCCGATCGAAGTCGTGCTCGAGCCGGGCGTCGAGATCACCGGCCGCGTCACGCGCGGCGGCGCGCCGCTCGAAGGCGTGATGGTGATGATGCCGATGGGCGGCTCTTCGTCGTCGAACACGACCGGACCCGACGGCACGTTCCGCATCGCTGATCTCACGCCGGGCACGGTGATGGTCACATTCATGAAGCCGGACGACTTCGTGCAGGAGATGCGCAATTTCACCGCGCCCGCGCGCGACGTCGTGATCGATCTGCCACGCGGCGGACGCATGTCGGGTCGCGTATTCGACAAGGCCACACGTCAACCCGTCACCGCGTTCCAGGCCGGAATCTCGACCTCGCGCGGCGGCGGCGGAATGACGATCATGACGCCGCCGATCCTTCGCAGCGTCCGCAGCGACGACGGCTCGTTCACGCTCGAAAACGTTCCGAGCGGGCTGCTGCAGCTCGTCGTGAGCGCGCCCGGCTACACGACCGCGAAGCTGTCGAATCTCTCGCTCGAAGAAGGGAAATCGATCGACGGCGTCGAAGTGGCGATGGAGACCGGCACGCGCATCACCGGCCGCGTCACCGATCCATCCGGCAACGCGGTCGGCGGCGCAACGGTGCGCATCGAGACGGTGGCGCAGCGGCGCATGGGCTTTCGCATGCCGGGCGGCGGCGATCCCGAAGCCATGACGGACGACAGCGGCGAGTACACGCTCGAAGCGGTCGAAAGCGGCGAGAAAACATTCAGCGCCGAGCACTCCGGTTTTCTCTCGGCGCAGAAAACGGCCGACGTCACGGGCCGCGAGCAGCGCATCGATTTTCAGCTCTCGAAGGGCTCGAGCGTGCGTGGCCAGGTTCTCACCGCGGCCGGTGTGCCCGTTGGGGATGCCGAAGTGTCCGCAAGCTCCGCAGCCGGCGGACGCGATCGCGCGAAGACCGATGCATCCGGCTTGTTCACGCTCGAGAATCTCGCGCCCGGCCACTACGCCTTTTCGGCGAACAAGCAGGGAGTTGGGCACGCGGAGCTGACCGACGTCGACATCACGGCCGGCGCACCGATTCGTCTCGTGATGCAGAGCGGCGGCACGATCTACGGCCACGTCACGGGCCTCACGCAAGCGGAGCTCTCGAGTGCGTCGATCGACGCGTACGGGAACGACAGCAACGCCTCCGCACCCGTTGATTCGTCGGGCAGCTTCCGGATCGAAGGAGCGCCGACCGGCACCGTGCGCGTGTCCGCGTCGGTGATGCGCAACTTCGGCGAGCGCAAGACGTCGCCCTCGAAGACGATTCAGCTCGAAGGCGGTGCGACGCAGCAGGTCGATCTCGAATTCCGCAGCGACGTCGCGATCACGGGACGCGTCACGCGCAACGGACGCGCGCAGGCCAACGCGACCGTCTCCTTCAATCCGCGCAGCTCGATGTCGCAGACGCGTGCGACCGTGCCGACGAACGAGAACGGCGAGTACACGGTCACTGGTCTCGACGACGGCACGTACGGCGTGACGGTGATGGACATGCAGCGCCTCAACCCGTACTCGACGACGTACGACGTGCGCGGCTCCGGCACGTTCGACATCGACGTGAAGGTCACGCCGGTGCGCGGACGCGTGATCGATTCGCAAACGAACGAGCCGATCGCAGACGCGCGCATCCAGCTGCGTCCTGCCAGTCAAACGGAAAGCATGCTGATGATGCGCGGCGCCTCCACGGATGCGAACGGCGCCTTCTCGATCGACTCCGTGACGCCGGGACGCTACGTCGTCACCGCGGACAAGGAGAAGTACGGCAACGATACGCGCGAGATCAGCGTGAGCGAGACGTCGGCCGATGACGTCGAGCTGAAGCTCGCGCGCAATCCCGGCGTGCTGCTGCGCGTCGTCGACGCGCGCGACAATCGCGCGCTGATCGCGAACGTGGTCGTGTTCGATCTGCAGGGACGCGTCGTCGACGATTCGTTCCGCTTCAGCTTCGGCAGCAATACCGCCGAGGCGCTGCAGCTCAAGCTCGCGCCCGGCCAGTACCGCGCGAGCGTCGCCGCGATGGGCTACGCGGCGCGCACCATCAACATCACTTCACCCGGCGATCTCACCGTCGGACTCACTCCCGGCGGCAAGCTCATGATTCGCTCGTCGCGCTCTACACCATTGAGCGCGCGCCTCATCGATACCGCCACGGGCCAACCCTACTTCCTCGGCGGGATGGCCCGTCCCGAATTTCCGCTCAACGCTGCGCCGGGCGTGACCAACGCCGGCGAAATCACGGCCGGTACGTACACGCTCGAGGTGCTCGACAAGAATTCGGTCGTCGTCGACACGAAGCAGGTGACGATCGTGGATGGGCAGACGACGACGATTGATGTGTGATCAGTTCCCGGTGATCGATGAGGCTCATGTGGCACAGACACTCTTGTCTGTGCGTCTGCGCGGCTCAAATCGAGTCACAGACAGGAGTGTCTGTGCCACATCGATCACCGATCACTGATCACCAGCAACATCCTCGTCGTGCTCCTCGCCTTCGAGATGCGGCGGCTCAGGAATCTCGGACACCGCTTCGAGCGGGACGCGGTCCCGGTCGATGTGCGGCGGTGCGCCGCTGCTCATCAGCAGGTTCTTCCGGTATTTCTCGAGGCGCTTGAAGATGTGGTGCAGGTCGTACGTGAGACGCATGACCGTGCGGCGCAGTTTGTACTTCACGCGCTTGAAGGCTTCGAGATCGTCGGAGCGCAGCGTCGGGAAGAAGGACTGGATCTCCGAGATGCGCTTGCGCACTTTCTCGAGATCTTTGTCCTGGATGTTGAGGAAGAACTCGTTGGTGTCGATCAGCAACGGCTGCGTGCCGCTCATCTCGTCGTCGAACCACTTCCACAGCTGGATGAGATCGATGCGGCGGCCCTTGGAGAGGAACTTCGTCTCCAGCAAATCCTGCTTGAAATAACCGAACAGCCGGCGGTCGTCGGCGCGGTTGAATTCTTCATCCGTCATGTTGCGGATGTTCCACACGCCGTATCGGATGATGTCGTTGCGTGTGCTGCGCAACTGCCGAAGAACTTCCTCGAGGACCTTCAACGGGAGCTGCGCCAGAGTCTGCGGCTCCGGAAGGGGGCGATCGGACATGGCCGGCGAAGAATAAGGATTTCGCTATCTCACCGCAAATTCGAGGAACGAGGCGTCTCCGCTGTTGTTGTCGACTACGGATGCGTACGCCACGACGCTACCGGATAGAACTTCGACGATCGCCGAGCCGTTCGTCACCGGAACCTCGACGCCGAATTGCTGGACCTCGCTCTCGTGCAACGTCACCGTTCGCTCGCGGACCGTCCGTCCCGCCGCGTCGAGGACGGTCACGCGCGCCGACGCGCCTTCGACCGTGCCGATGACGCCGATGTTCGTGCGAAATGTCGCGTTGTTCTCGATGCCGGTCGCGTAGAGCGTGCCCGTGCGCGCTTCGCTGAACGGAACGTACTGCCGATAGCCGTTGTGGACGATGCGCTCGCTTGCGATCACGCCCGGCGGTACTTGCAGCGTCACGCCCAGGAGTCCACCGAATCCCGGGAGTCCAATGCTCTCCTCGTTGCCCCAGAGCTCTGTTGCCCAATTCGCATTCGCGATCGCGGGCGCGTGGACTGTTCGCGCAGTGTCCGCGCGAACGCCGGGGATGAAGATCGGATCGCCGTTCGCGTTGTTGATCGTCGACGCGTACGCAACGATGCGCGCATCGCCGCTCGCGACTTCGACATCCACTTTGCCGTGAACCGCGGTTTGCAGATGTCCGAACGGCTCGATCGCGAAACTTCTATCGCCAATCCGCACGATGCCGTTGTGTCCCGCGATCTCCGCGACGCCGACATTCGAGCGCTCGCCCTCACGCGCGAATTGCTGCAGCAAAACACCATCCGCTTCGGTGAATGCGCGAATCGACTGTCCCGCGTGTCCGCTGTACGCGCGGCTCGTCGCGACGACGTCGCCGATGATCTCGAGCTGGCCGATGCCGGTCGTGTAGAACGTCTGTACGACGATGTCGTCGAGCGCGATCGTTTCTTTCGGCGCGACGTTCACGTTGACCGCGGCGAATGCGCCATCGCCGCGCGTGAAGATCAGCGTTGCGCGTTGCGGTTGCGGCCTCGGATTGAACAGCCGCACGTCGCTCGAGAATCGCAATGCGCCCGCGCCGTACACACTGCCGATGACCGGAATCGTTTGTCGCGGTGCGCCGGTCGGACGCACATCGCTCGGCGCATCGCCCGCGAACTGAATGACGAGCGACCACGATCGCAACGTGCCGACGTCGAGAATGGCCGTGTCGACCACGCTCAGCGTCCACGTTCCTTGCGCGGAGCGTCCGCGAAACACATCGAGCGATTCGACCGGCTGCGCGTCGATGCCGTACGTCGCGTGCAGATCGGCGGCGCGATCGAGCAGCGGATTCTGCAGCGTGACACGCGTACCGTCGGGCGCAATGAGCGCGATGCGCAGGTCGCCGCGCGATGGATGCGCGATCTCGACGTGCACCGCGAGCTTCTCGATCGCGCGCACATCGTCGATGACGATCTGCGAGGAGACGCCGCGCGCGTCGTTGTCAGGAATCGGCAGCGCGCGATCGAGACTCTGCACGCGCGTGAGCTCGCCGCGCGGAACGCGTCCGCACGACGTTGCGATGCCGCGCGCCGTCATCGCCGCGCAGATGTCCGCGCCGTGCGTGCCGTTGAAGAGCAGGCGATCGGCGTCGATCATCCGATCGGCGATCGAGGCGAACGTTGGATTCGGCGGCGTGCCGAAGAGCGATTCGATGAGGACCGTGTCGGCGGCGCGTTTGCCGATGCGCAGAAACAGCTCGCGCATGGCCGACGACCAGATCTCGCCATTCACGTGCTCGGTGCCGGGCGTCGGATTGCGCGAGTAGTCGGCCATCGTCTTCGATGAGTCGACGCGGCGCAGGCAATTCGCCCCCGCGACGTACGCGCAGTGCTCGGACGATGAGTCTTCCCAGCAGCGCGTGTCCCAGTCGGCGAAGCAGAACGGATCGCGGCCCGAAGCGATGCGCTGCGCGTAATGCGCGGAGAACGCCCAGTAATCGCTGATGCCTTCACTCAGCGCGCGCGACTCGCTCTCGAACGCGCCGGTGAACGTGTTCGGCGAGATCCAGTTCTGCACGGCGTGTCCATACTCATGAACGATCAAATCCGCATCTTCGGCATCGTCCGTTCCGCCTTCGCCGAAGAACAGTGCGCCGGTGCCGTGAACGTCGCGCAGATCGGGGATGAAGTACGAGTTGTCGGCGCCCGCGGCGGCATGTGTGTCGACGGGCACCGCGTACACTGCGACGCCGCGTGCGCCGGCGTATCCGAGGGATTGGAGGTAGCGCTGATTGGCGTCGATGTGAAAGTACGCGTTGACGTCTTCGAACCCGTCCGCATCGCGGTCGTAAATCGCGCCGGGCGCGCGCGGCGTCGCGGGCAGCTCGCGATCGACGATCGTCACGTTCGGGCCGTCGAGAACATCGGGCACGTCGACATCGCGATACGCGGTCGCTGGAATCGCTGACGCTGCGTCGTTGCGATCCTGCAGCGAAGGATCGTTCAGCGCGACGACGGGATTCGGATCGAATACGCGCGCGGCTGCGGAGGAATACAGAGGCTCGACGCGCAGCAACTCGTTCGTTTCCGCGTCGTAGTAGTACGCGATTTTTTCGAACGGCGTTTGCTCCACGACGACACGACGCGCGTAACGCACGATGCCGTCGACATTCACCGCAGCGTTGGCATTCAACGGCGGTGCGACGTCTTCATCGACGTGCGCGATGCGGCGCGCGATCTGCCGGCCCGGCGAAACGTTCACCTCTCCGCCGGCGACGAAAAATCCGTGCGCGTACTGGCGATAGCGGTAGTGCGTGCCGGTGAGCGATTCGCGTACGAGCTCGAGGCGCAGGTCGGGGCCGGCGGCGTGGAGAACTGTGCAGATGAAGAGGAGCGTCAACGCAACTGTAGGGGCGGCCTGCGGCCGCCCGAACCTCGCGCTTCGGCACGATGACGAGAGTTCGGGCGGCCGGAGGCCGCCCCTACCAGGGCTCATCATCACAGCTTACGTGCGCGCGCCGGCCTGCGCTGGTGCAACCTGCGGCCCTGTTGCGACGTGGCTGGCCGGCAGCGAGAAGTAGAACGTCGTGCCCGCGCCTTCTTTGCTGTCGACCCAGATCGTGCCGCCGTGGCGCTCGATGATCTGTTTCGTGATGTAGAGACCGAGTCCTAGGCCGCCGTAGTTCGTCGAGGAGACGTGGCGGCCGCGGTGGAAGCGCTCGAAGACTTGGCCGAGCTCGTCGTCGGGGATGCCGATGCCGCGATCGCACACGGACGTCACGACGCTGTCGCCGCGATCTTCGACGCGCACGAAGATCTCGCTGCCTTCGGGCGAGTATTTCACCGCGTTCTCGAGCAGATTGCCGAGCACTTGTTCGAGGCGGTCGCGATCGCCGTGCACCAAGCCATTCTCGGGCACCTGTAGATGAAAACGCCGGTCGCTCACGGCAGTGTGATGGCGATGCACGACTTCGCGCACGAAGTGCGCCCACTCGATCGGTTCGCGGCGGATGTCGAGGCGTCCGGTCTCGATGCGTGACACGTCGAGGAGCTCGAGGATCAGTCGCGACATGCGATCGATCTGATCGAGCGCGATGTCCAGATACTCTTCCGAGGTCCCGAGCTCGCCTTCTTTGATCAGCGTCTTCGCGAGCTGCGTGTAGCCCTTGATCGACGTGACGGGCGTGCGCAGCTCGTGCGACGCGATCGAAAGGAATTCGTCTTTCAGTCGCGAGAGATCTTCGACCTTGCGGCGCGCTTCGACTTGTTCGGTGTAGAGCTTCGCGTTCTCGATCGCCAGTGCCGCGCGCTCGGCAAGAATTTCGGCGAGTGGCAGTTTCTCGTCCGACATCGCGCGCTCCGGATCGCTCGCTGCGATCACGAGCGCGCCGAGCATCTCGCGCCGCGTGCGCAGCGGAAGGATCAGCAACGACGCGAGCTTCATCGGCGACGGGTGATACGTGCCGGGATTCGTGAGATCGCCGATCGTGCCGACGTTCGTCGTGAGCGACGGATATCCGGTCGACACGACTTGTCCGATCAATCCCTCGCCGACCATGAGCGGCTGCCGGTAGACGTACGACCAGGCGAGTCCGAGGGAGGCCATGTCGCGGTGATAGATCGACGCGACGCGAAGATCGTTCGAGCCGCTCGATCGCAGAATCACCGCCGCCCAGTCGCCGAGCACTTCCGCGGTGCGCTCGGCGATCGCCTGCGTGACCCACACCGGATCGATGTTGCTCGAGAAGAACGCGCCGGCATCGGCGAGGATCTGCGCGCGCTCGGCCTGCACCTGCATTTCTTCTTCGAGTCGCCGGCGCTCGGTGATGTCGCGGAACGTGACGACGACGCCGGAGAGGCGATCGTCTTCGTGCAGCGGCATCGCGCTCATCGAGATCGCGACTTCCGTGTCGTCGCGGCGAATGAGCATCGTCACGTCTTTCACGGGACGTCCGGTCGCGAGTGTTTGCGCGGCGGGAAGCTCTTTCGCATCGAGCAAACGTCCGCTCGCCGCACGGAATCGATACACCTCGGCATGCCGGAAGATCGGAACGCCGATGTCGCGCTTGCCGAGGAGACGGCGCGCGGCTTCGTTGATGAAAACGGTCTTGCCTTCGCCGTCGACGAGCATGATGCCGTCGGACATCCCGGCGATCATCGCTTCCATCCGCTGCACCTGGCGCGTGATCGATTCCTGCAGCAAACGCTCGATGCGCACGACAGCGATCGCGCCCGCGATGATGATCACGAGCACCGTCAGCAGCATGAGCATGACCAGCCACTGGCGCATCGCGGACATCGTGTCGAGCTCGCGCGCCTGACGTTCGCGCTCGCGCTCCAGCATCGAGTTCGCATATTCGCGCGCGACGCGGCGCAACCTCGCGACTTCCTTCACCGAGGTCGCAGACAAATCGCCGCCGCGGTCGAAGTGCGAACGCACCTGCACGTCGGTGAGTTGCTTCACCTCGTCGAAGTTTTTTTTGAGCTTGTTGACGGTCTCGAGATCGGCCTGATCCTGCGCGAGATCCTGCGCGTCTTCATAGGCCTGGTTGAAATCGCTGACCGCGTTCTCGTACTGGTCGATGAACTGTGATTCCTGCGTGATGATCCATCCGCGCGCTGCGGAGACCATCGCCGAAAGACTGGAGTCCATCTGGCGGACGTCGTCGAGCAGCGGAGTCGCCTTGCGAACGATGCGCGTTTCCTGCGCTCTCTCGACTTGCAGGATGATGATCGTCACCACCGCGCCGAGCGCGACAAGAAGGGCCAGCCCTGCAAAGGCGCCCCAGAGCATTCGCCGGATGGATGTGGACATGCTCGAGCCGATGAGCCCCGTGTGCAAGATCGAGGCCGCAGCGGCTGCAAAGTATACGAAAGAAAGCCACTTCGGGAATGGGCTATGCAAAGTTGCAGAGTGGAAACGGAGTTGCAGAGTTGCAGAGGAGAACGACGAGACTCCGCAACTCCGCAACTCTGCAACTCTATGACTCTGCAACTGGAGGAACCATGGCACTCCGGCCGCTACGCAACGCGACGATTACGTTCGGACTGGTCAACATCCCGGTCCGCTTCTACACCGCGACGAAATCGGAAGACATTCACTTCAATCTGCTGCACGAAAGCTGCGGCTCACGCGTGAACCGCAAATGGTGGTGTCCGCATCACGAGAAGATCGTCGACTCCGACGAACTCGTTCGCGGCTATCCGATCACCAAGAGGAAGTACGTGACGTTCTCCGACGAGGAGATCCAAGCGCTCGAGACCGACGACAATCGCGCGCTCGAGATCACGGAGTTCGTCGATCTCTATCAAATCGATCCGATTTTCTTCGAGAAGGCCTACTACCTCGGACCCGGTGCCGGCGGCGGGAAGACATACAAGCTACTCGCGAAGGCGATGAAGAAAGAGAACAAGGTCGCGCTCGCGCGCTGGGTCGCCGCGAATCGCGAACATCTCGTCGTGCTGCGCCCGTTCGAAGACGGACTCGTGCTGCACACGATGTACTACGCGGATGAAGTCCGCGACTTCGGCGCGATCGAGAGCGAAGCCGGCGGTCAGGCTCGCGAGAAAGAAATGAAGCTCGCGGAGATGCTGATCCATGAGCTCAGCGAAAAGGAATTCGATCCGCTGCAATACAAAGATGAGTACCGACGGCGCCTGCTCGATCGCATCCGTGCGAAGTCGCAGGGCAAGACCATCGTGAGCGAGGAGCCCGAGGAGGAGAAGGGCGGCGAGGTGATCGACATCATGGAGGCGTTGCGGCGCAGTCTCGGGGATGGCGCGAAGACGGCGAAGCGCGCGGCGTCATCGCGGAAACCGGCGCGGCGCGCGAGCGCGAAGCGCGGACGCACGGCGACTGCGAAGAAGCGCAAGTCGGCGTAGGATCAGTAGGGGCGGCCTGCGGCCGCCCGAACTCCGTGGTTGCGCAGGAGTGAGCAATGCCGAACGATCTCCTCGAGAAGTACCGGAAGATGCGCAGCTTCGGCGATACGCCGGAGCCGTCGGGACACGACAAGAAATCGCGCAGGAAGGATCCGATCTTCGTGATCCAGAAGCATCAGGCGTCGCATCTTCACTACGACTTCCGCCTGGAGATGGAAGGGGTTCTCAAGTCGTGGGCAGTGCCGAGGGGTCCTTCGTACGATCCGACCGTCAAACGGCTCGCGATGATGACGGAGGACCATCCGTACGAATACGCATCGTTTGAAGGCGTGATCCCCGCGGGCAACTACGGCGCGGGCAACGTGATCATCTGGGATGAAGGCACATGGGAGTTCATCGAGCCGGGCGATGATCCGGTGAAAGCGATCCGCCTCGGCAAGCTCGCATTTCGTCTTCGCGGTAAAAAGATGTTCGGCGAATGGGCGCTCGTCAAAATCAAAGGCCGCACGACGGAGAAGGGCAACGAGTGGCTGCTGCTGAAGCATCGCGACGGCTACGCGAACGACAAGGTCGACATCACCGAGGTCGCGCCGGCGTCCGTCGTTTCGAATCGCACGGTCGAAGAGGTCTCGCCGGAAAACGTGTGGCAGAGCAATCGGAAGGCGTCGTCGTTCAAGGGACAGATGGCGACGCTCGCCGCGCGGCTCGAGCGCGAGCGCAAGGAGAAGAAACCTACGAAGGCGGCGAAGAAAGCACGCCCGCGTCCTGCATCGCCATCTCGAGCAGCTTCTTCTCGGAAGCGAAGCTCGCACGCTGAATCGCAGCCGAAAGCTCGACCCACTCGACAGCGTCGACCTCGCTGAGCTGCGGCGTGAGCTCGCCGGCGAGGTAGCGCATCAGATAGAAATCGACGCGCTTGCGGATGAGCGTGTCGCCCGCGCGGAAGTAGTACTCGATCGTGTCGAGCGGCTTGACGATCGTCGCTTCGAGTCCCGTTTCCTCGAGCACTTCACGCAGCGCAGCCTGCTGCGATGTTTCTCCGACGGAGACTGCGCCTTTCGGCAGACCCCAGCGCGTGCTGTTGCGTGTGGCGATGAGCGCGACGTACGGGTGACCGTCGCGAACGTCGATCACCGCTCCTCCCGACGAATGCTCATCGCGAGTTTTCTTCTTCGCGCCCGCCATCGCAGGCATTTTACGTGACGGGCTGCGCGCGGCGAACTGCGTTGCGTTTCTTCCGTATCGATGTGCTAGAGCTTTTTCCGTAAAAGGCGTAGAGTCGGAAAACAACGCGCCTCATATCGAAACACGTTTGTCGAGAAGGAGGAACGCAATGACGGGTGTCCTGTACGCCGTCGGGTTCATCGTCACGGTCGGTCTCGTTTGGTACTTCCTTCGCCTCCGCCAGCAGGATCAGCTCGGCGAGTTCATGGCGAAACGCCGGCCGGTCTCGAAGCTCGTCGGCCGCGCCGAATACGTCGAAGGTGCCGAGCGGATCAATGTCGCGCTCGCGCTGAGCGAAGACACGTTCTATTACGAGAACGCCGATCTGCAGGCCTCGTTCGAGCTGCGCCACATCGATGACATCGAATACGACGACGAGCTCGCGACGGGCAAGAACATCGACCCTGGCTATCGCGCGCTTCGTCTGCGCTCGCACGGCGTGACGTTCGAGTTCATCCTCGAGCCCACTGAAGCGCCGAAATGGATTGCGGCGCTGCCTCCAAGCGCGCGCGAATCCTCCAAGCGCGCCGTCTGACGGAATGGCGGTCCGGCGACCCCTGTTGGGATGCCCGCCTCACGGGACCAGGGTCGGGGTGTAGCGCAGTCTGGTAGCGCACCTGCTTTGGGAGCAGGGGGTCGGAGGTTCGAATCCTCTCGCCCCGACCAATTTCGTGGGCAGTAGGCAGTTGGCAGTAGGCCTACTGCTCACTCATCTCCGGATCATCACCACGTCTTTCGAGTCGACGACGTGTGTGCCGACGAGGCGCTTGCCGTCCGGCGACCACGCGTAACCCGCGATCGCGCCTTCCTCGAAATTCGTGAGCTGCCGCGGCTCGCCTCCGCGCACCGCCTGCAGCCAGATGTTCTGCGTCGTCGATGCGTCTTCACGCACGAACGTGACCTGGTTCTCGTGCGGACGCCAGCGGTACCGCATGCCGGACGTCTTCATCGTCGTCACTTTTCCGTCGGCGATGTTGATGATGCCGAGCGGCGCGTTCATCGCGTCGTTGCCGTAGTCGTACGCGCACGCGAGCGTGTTGCCGTCCGCGGTGATGTCGGGCTCCGTCGCGGCTTTGTCGGTCATCGTCTCGACCGCGCCGCCTTCGGCAGCAATGCGATAAAGACGCAGATGGCTGTCGGCGTAGCCGACGAACACGATCGACTTCCCGTCGCGTGCGAAGCGCACGTACTCGAGCACGTTCGCGCGGCTCGCGAGGCGTTTACGCTCGCCGCCGTCGACCGGCTGCGACCACAACACCCACTCGTTCGTTTTCGGATCGAGCGACGACCACGCGATCGTTTTTGAATCGGGCGAGATCGCGAAACCGGAATCGCGCGGACCATCAGTGACGCGACGCTTCTCGCTGCCATCCGGACGCATGCGCCAGATCGTCGACTCCGTCGTCGACGTCGAAACACGGAAGTAGATCCACTGCCCGTCGGGCGATGCCGTCGGGAAGATTTCCCACGAGCGCTCGCGCGTGAGCCGCGTTGCTTCGCCGGTGCGCACGTCGAGCGACCAAAGATCAGGCGCGCCGTCGGCCGCGGACGAATAGAACACGCGGTCACCGAGCCAAGCGATCGTGTCCATGCCGTTGACCGCGCCGCCGCTGCTCGTGAGCTGGCGCGCATGATCGCCGCCCTCGACCGCGAAGAGATTCGCGCGACGCACGACCTGCAGCGCCGCGATGCTCTTGCCGTCATTGCTGATCGCGGGCGCGACGACTTCCGTCAGCGCGTCGGTGAGCGGATGTCCTTCGCTCGTTTCGGGATCGATCTCCCACAAGCGGAATCGCGAATCGGAATCGGGCGTCGACGCGGTGACGATCAGCGTGCCGCTCGATGTCCAGATCGCGTTGCCGACTTCATCGAACGAGAATTGCGCCGCGGCTCTGCCGATCGTGCCGGTCGGATACGCGACGCTGATCAATCGTCCGCGCTGCGCGACGACGATGCTCTTGCCATCGGGCGACCACGTCGGCGACCAGATCTTGTTCGAGATGCGGAACGTCGCGAGCACGCGTTCCGTGATTCCGTCCGCGCTCGCCACGACGAGCATGCTCGTCGCTTTGTTGTAATCGTCTCGCACGAACGCGAACTCATCGCCGGCCGGCGAGAACGTCACACGCGTGTCGATGTCGGCGAGGATCTTCTCGGGCTTTCCGCCGAGGATGGCTACGCGATAGAGATTGCCGATCGGGCCGCTGTCGTAGCGCGCGAAGTAGAGGTAGTTGCCGTCGCGCGAAAACGTGAGCGCGACGTAGATCGCATCCATCGGCGCGACGATCTGCAGCGTCGATCGCGTCTCGATCTGCTCGAGCGTGACCGCGGCACCTTTCGGTTCGGTCGTCACGTACGCGAGATACCGTCCGTCGGGCGAGATCGCGACTTGCGACGCGCGTCCACTGCTCGTCACGCGGCGTACGGATCGCTGTTCGGGCGGCGTCGCCGTGGCCACAGTGCTCGCGCGCTGCTTCGCACGATCGCGGAAGAACACGATCGCAAGGAACGGAATCGCAACGACGATCGCGGCGATCGTGATCCATTTCTTGATCGAGATCTGCGCGCGGAACGGCGACGCGATGAAGCCGCCAATCGGTCCGGTGTCGTGCTGCTTGCGCAGCCACTCGCGCAGATCGAGCGCGGCGTCACGAATCGAGTGATAGCGATCGTCGCGATCTTTCGCGAGGCACTTCGCGACGACGCGCTGCAGATCGGCCGGCGCGTTCCGAATCGGCGCGGGCGGGTCG
>DATKFO010000228.1:0-3425 GCA_035544355.1 Thermoanaerobaculia bacterium | reverse complement strand
GGGACGGCGGACTTATAGTCCGCCGCTTTTCGCGCGTCCCACGGAAAGAACCGGCGGACTATAAGTCCGCCGTCCAGGAAGGGCTGCGAGCCTGTCCTACCCTACGAGAAAAAGTCCTTCACCTTGTCGAACACGCCCTTCCCCTCCGGCGGCTGTTCGCCTTCGAGCTCGGCGAGTTGTTCGAGCAACACGCGCTGTTCTTCGGACAGCGCCGTCGGCACGCGGACGGCGACGTGGACGTAGTGGTCGCCGCGGCCGGAGGAGTCGAGGAATTGGACGCCTTTGTTGCGGAGGCGGAAGACTTGATTCGGTTGCGTACCTGCCGGGATTTTGAGCGTGTCGGCGCCGTCGATGGTTTCGGTTTCGAGCTCGGCGCCGAGGGCGGCTTGGGTGAAGCTGACGGATTGTTCGCTGTGGATGTCGTAGTCGCGGCGCGTGAATTGCGGGTGCTCTCGCACGGAGATGAAGACGTAGAGATCGCCCGCGGGACCGCCGTTGAATCCGGCTTCGCCTTCGCCGCCGACGCGTAGGCGCGAGCCGTCGTCGACGCCGGCCGGAATCTTGACGGAGATTTTTTTCTCTTCCTGCAGGCGTCCCGCGCCGTTGCATGTCACGCACGGGGAGCTGATCACTTTGCCCGCGCCGCCGCATTGCGGACAGGTGCGCTGCACGGAGAAGAATCCCTGCGAGTAGCGGATCTGGCCGCGTCCCTGGCAGCCGCTGCACGTCGTGGGCTGCGTTCCCGGTTTCGCGCCGGAGCCGCTGCACGTCGCGCACGTCACGACGCGCGGCACGCTCAGCGTCACTTCTTTGCCGAACGCCGCGTCCATGAAATCGAGCGTGAGGTCGTAGCGGAGATCGTTGCCGCGCGCGGGGCGGCTGCTGCGGCGTCCGCGCGTTCCGAAGAAGTCGCCGAAGCCGAAAAGATCGCCGAGGATGTCGCCGAAATCGGCGAATTGATTCGGGTCGAAGCCGCCCATGCCCGCGGTGCCGGCGTGGCCGAACCGATCGTAGCGCGCGCGCTTCTCGTCATCGGAGAGCACGCCGTACGCCTCGTTCGCTTCCTTGAATTTCTCTTCCGCCTCGGCGTCACCCGGATTCTTGTCGGGGTGGTACCGGATCGCGAGCTTGCGATACGACTTCTTGATCTCGTCGAGCGAAGCGCCGCGCGCGACGCCGAGGACGTCGTAATAATCGCGTTTCTCTGTGGTGGCCATCAGTTAGGACGATTCCGTAGATGAGGACGTCATCTTCATCGGATTGTAGAGCATCACGCTGGTGAGGATTCTCGATGCCGCCTGCAGCTCGAAGATCGCGTCCGTGAGCGTCTGCTTGTGATCCGAGTTCACCGATTCTTTCGCGCGTCCGATGATCCGCTGCACTTTGTCGCGCTCCTCGTCTTTGAGGAGCTTTCCGAACTCGCGGAAAACCTTGTCGTTCGTGTAGATCATTCCCTCGAGCTTGTTCTGCATCATCCGAATGTCGCGGCGCGCGGAGTCGGCGCGCTGGTATTCGGTGGCCTCGTTGATGAGGCGATCGATCTCGTCCTTGGTCAGGCCGCCCGCGGGATTGATCTGCACTCCCGTCGACTGTCCCGTCGCCTGATCGCGTGCGGTGACGCTGACGATGCCGTTCGAGTCGATCGAGAACGTGACTTCGATCTGCGGCACGCCGCGCGGCGCCGGCGGGATGCCGACGAGGTCGAACTTGCCGAGCGATTTGTTCTCGCGTGCGAACTCGCGCTCTCCCTGCAGCACGTGCACCTGCACTTTGTTCTGGTTGTCGGAGACGGTGGTGAAGATCAGCGAGTTCTTCGTCGGGATGGTGGCGTTGCGCTCGATGAGCTTCGTGAAGAGGCCGCCGTGCGTCTCGATGCCGAGGGAGAGCGGCGTGACGTCGAGCAGCACCATGTCCTTGATGTCGCCGCGCAGGATGCCGCCCTGAATCGCCGCGCCGATGGCCACGACTTCATCGGGATTGATGTTGCGGTTCGGATCTTTGCCGAAGACCTGCTTCACTGCTTCGATGACTTTCGGCATGCGCGTCTGGCCGCCGACGAGCACGACTTCGTCGATCTTCTCCGCGGTCACGCCCGCGGCTTTGAGCGCGTCGTTGACCGGATCGATGGTGCGCTGAATCAGGTCTTCGACCATCTTCTCGAGCTCGCGGCGCGTGAGGACTGCATTCAAGTGCTTCGGTCCCGACGCGTCGGCGGAGATGAACGGCAGGGTGATGCGCGTCTCCTGCTCGATCGACAGCTCGCACTTCGCGCGCTCGGCGGCTTCTTTGAGTCGCTGCAGCGCCATGCGATCGTCACGCAGGTCGATGCTGGTGTCGCGCTGGAAGGTCTCGATGAGCCAGTCCATCACGCGCTTGTCGAAGTCTTCGCCGCCGAGGTATGTGTCGCCGGACGTCGAGAGCACTTCGAAGAGACCGTCTTCGAGTTTGAGAATGGAAATATCGAAGGTTCCGCCGCCGAGGTCGTAGACGGCGATCAGCTGGTTCTGCCTGTTGTCGAGACCGTACGCGAGCGCGGCGGCGGTGGGCTCGTTGATGATGCGGCTGACTTCGAGTCCGGCGATGCGGCCCGCGTCGCGCGTGGCCTGGCGCTGCGAGTCATTGAAGTACGCCGGCACGGTGATGATCGCCTCGGTGATCTCTTCGCCGAGAAATTCTTCGGCGAACGATTTGATCTCCATCAGCACGAACGCGGAGATCTCTTCGGGCGAGTACTCGCGATCGCGCACGCGCACTTTCACGTCGCCGTTCGATGCCTCGACGATCGAGTACGGCAATACGTTTTTCGCGTGCGAGGCTTCGTTGCTGTCGAATTTGCGGCCGATCAGCCGCTTGATCGCGAAGACGGTGTTGAACGGATTCGTGATCGCCTGCCGCTTCGCGATCTGGCCGACGAGCCGCTCCCCATCCTCGGTGAATCCGACCACGGACGGAGTCGTGCGACTCCCCTCGCGGTTCGGGATCACTTGCGGCGTCGTCACGTCGACGACCGCAACGCACGAATTCGTCGTGCCGAGGTCGATTCCGATGATCTTGGGCATGATTTCAGTTGGCAGTTGGCAGTTGGCAGTTGGCAGAAGAGATCATGATGGGTCTTTCTGCCCACTGCCGACTGCCCACTGCCCACTCATTCTGACTCCGGTCCGCCCACCGCGACCTTCACGAGCGCGGGACGCAGGAGGCGGTCGTGGAGGAAGTATCCCTTCTGCAGCACGGAGACGACGGTGTGATTCGACACGGACGGATCCTCTTCGCGGATGACCGCTTCGTGGATGTTCGGGTCGAAGTGCGCGCCGGTTTCGTCGATCGTGCGCAGTCCGTGTTTCTGCAGTGCGTCGAAGAGCTGTTTGTAGATCAGCGCGACGCCTTTGTGGAAGTCGTCGCCTTCTTCCGCGTGCTCGAGCGCG
>DATKFO010000227.1:0-4331 GCA_035544355.1 Thermoanaerobaculia bacterium | reverse complement strand
AACTTCGCGTCGAGGCTCGCGACGTCGCTGGTCGCTGGATGCAACATGCGCGCGTCGTTGTCGAACACGACGAGAAACACTTTCGACTTCGGCGACGCGATGGTTTTCACGAGCGCGCTTGCGATCTCGATCACGTCGAGTTGCACGGGCCGCATGCTGCGCGAGATGTCGATCGCGATGCCGACCATCACCGGCTCGTCCGCGGATGCGCGCAAGGTCACGTCGACGCGCTGCCCTTCTTCCTGGACGCGAAAATCCTTCGCGGTCAAGCCATCGACGCGCTTGCCGTTCGCGTCGAGCACGTTCGCGATGAACGTGACGCCCTGCACGTCGACGGTCTCGCTGACCGTGCCGGAGTTCATCAGCTTCGTGTTCTCCGCGGTCGTGCCGTCGTCGAGCGTGCCGAGAGCGCGGATGTAGCCGAAGTCTTTCGGCATGACGAACACGAGGCGGAACGGCGGTTCGGTGAACGTTCCGAGTCGCGAGTTTTTCCAATACAGCTCGAGCTTCGCGAGCTTGCGATCGGGCGGCACGTGCACGTCGGCTTCGAGCGTGACGTCGCCGCTCGCGCGCTCGGCTACGGGCGATGTGATCGTGACGTAGAACGCGTCTTCGCGATCGTTCACGGTCACGACCGATTCGCCGATCGCGGTGCGGCGCTTGTCGAAGGCGACGGCTCTCACCGTGCGCGCGCGCGGCGTGCTGCCGAGGTCGATGCGTGCGGCGAACGGGCGCTGATTCACCGTCGCGACTTTCACGTTGTCGAGAAAGAAATCGATGAACGATGCGGCGCCTGCGACTTCCGCAACGAACTCGACGCTGCCGGTGACGACGCGGCGCGCAGGCGGAATCACGCGAACAGTCGTGGAGGTCGTCCCTTCTTTCGACGGAAGCGGGCGCTTGTCGATCGCCTCGAGCACGTTGCGGATCGCGGCCGCGACGTGCGTGTTCGCCGGCGCGAAGTCCCACGCCTTGCGAAAGGCCTTGATCGCGTCGCGCTCGTTGCGCTCGATGCGACGAATCACGCCGAGGATGTACCAGGCTTCCGCGGCGTTCTCGTCGTTGAGTGCGTTGCGAATCGCCGATTCCACTTTCTGCGTGCCGCGCGGGCGCTGGCCGGAGACGAAGAGCGCGAAGCCCACGTGCATCTCGGCGAACTGCTCGCCGATGCGGTCCTTGCGCGCGCGCAGATCGTCCGCGGCACGCTCGAATCTCCAGAGTGCCTTTTGCGGCTGCTCGAGCTCGAGATACGCGTTGCCGAGGACGAGATTCGCTTCCGCGGATTGCCCGGCGTGGCGTTGCTCGACAGCCAGGATGATGCTCGGCGCCTGCTGCCGCAGCTTCGTCAGCACGAGCGAGAAGCGATTGATGTCGTCGGCGCCAAACCCGTCGTCGACGAGCAGTTCGCCGTCCGGATCGACGAACTGAAAGTTTTCTTTTGCGCCGCGCGCCTTTCCGCGCACGAGCACGAACGCTTCCATCGAGCGGAGGACCGCGTCGTGCGCTTCCGCGGCGGCGATGACTTTGTCGCAGCGCGTGCAATTCTTTGTGACGACGAGCACGAGTTTTTTCTCGCCGCGCGCGCGGCGCAGTGCAGCATCGTAGTCCGTCGTCCAAACGAGCGCAGCGCGAGCCTCGGCAGCCAGCGACAACAGCGCGATCACGACGAGCTTGCGGATCATTCCTTGCGTGGTTTGAGCAACGTGAGGACGACGTTGTCGACTTCCTGCGGCGACGGATCCGGCTGCGATGGATGGCGGACGCGTGCGGCGATGAATCCGCCGACGAAGCCCCAGAAGTGCAGGCTCCATGAGATGCCGCGCTCCGGCACGAACGAGAAGAGGAGCGTGGTGCCGTACGCGATCACGACGAGCACCGTGACGATGAACGAGCCGACGCGGTGATCGAAGGCGGAGCGAAAGATGAGGTAGCTGGTGAAGCCGAGAACGACGCCGCTCGCGCCGATGTGATTCGCGCTTTCGCCGAAGAGCCACGTGCCTGCGCCGGAGACCATGACGACCACGAACGTGACGAAGAGAAACTCGCGAATGCCGCGGATGAGAATGAGCGCGCCGAGGATCGTGAGCGGGACGGTGTTCGCGATGAGATGGGAGAAGTCGCTGTGGATGAGCGGCGCGGTGAGGATGCCGGTGAGACCGCCGAACGAGCGCGGAAGAACGCCGTGTCCCGCGGCGGAGCCGAAGCCGCGGAAGGCGTCGAGCACGCGGATGAACCAGAGCACGCCGATGACCAGTGCGAGGAATGCAGCGCGTTGCGCGATGGCTCTCCGGACCGTCGGGTTCACGTTGAGCGGCGCATTGTACACTTGCGCATGCAAGCCTCAGAGGAACACTTCCGCAAACTCGAGCGGCTGTACGCGTCCGCGCCGATCAATGAGTACTACCGCCCTGTACTGAACGTGTCGGAAGGCCAGGCCGAGCTTACGATCGCCGTCGATCCGAAGTTTTTCCACGCCGCACACGCCGTGCACGGCTCGGTGTATTTCAAGGCATTGGATGATGCCGCGTTTTTCGCAGTGAACTCGCTGGTTCCGGACGTGTTCGTATTGACCGTTACGTACAATCTCTATCTTACGCGCCCGATTTCTGACGGCATCATGCACGCAATTGGACGTGTCACGCATCGCTCGAAGCAATTATTCATTGCAGACGCCGAATTATTCGACGCACAAGAGCGGCAAATCGCGAGAGGAAGCGGATCGTTCATGCGCAGCACGATCGCACTGACGCCGGAGGTTGGATATCTATAAGGGCTTCGTCTCCATCCGCTTCATGAGCCAGCGGCCATCGGGTTGTTTGGCCCATTGTGATTCGAACTTCCCGCGCACACGAAGCACTTCACCCGATTCCAAGACAGCGGAAGCCTGTTTGTAGGTGCCTGTCACCGTCGCGGTGTCATTGTGCACAGTGACCGTTTCGATGGTCATGTCGTTCTCTTCGACACGCACGACGCCATTGAACGACTCGAGAAACGTGCGGATACCGGCGCGGCCGTGCGCGAGGACTTGTCCCGCGTGCGCGACCTCGCCGTCTTCGACGAACATGTCCGCGATATGCGCAGCGTCCATCGCGTGGACGTAGTCGTCGTATTGACGGACCGCATTACGCAGCTGCCAGTCGTCATCGTGAGCGTGCGAACAGGCGACGAGGAGGAGGACGATCGCGGGAAGGATTCTCGTTCTCATCGCGCGTCGTCCTCCTTACCCGGGTATTGCGTCAGCGACAGCGTGATCAGTTTGTCCGGATCCTCGGGAATGAGATTCAGCCGATCGAAAAGTGTGTAAACGCCTCCGGCGACGGCCATCCCCCCGAACAGCGTGATGCGCGGGAACCACACGCCCATCGTCAATGCAGTAAAAAGATAGATGGCGACTCCGGCCACGAGCATGGACGCGATCGAGACGAGCGCGATCGCAAATCGACCGTAGCGAAGGAACATGCGTCCGAGGATGGTGGTCTTGTCGAGTTTCAATCGATCACTCCATTCGTAGGGGCGATAGTTTCGTTCATTCGCGATCCCGCGTCCAACGTTCATGCGAGAGATGCAAATCGGCGCGATCCTGGCGGCAGTCGTCCTCTCCGTCGCGTTGCCGTGGGCCGCATTCACCGCGATCACGACGCCGTACACGAGCATCCCCGGCGGCGTTGCCACCGCCCGCATGCTCCTCGTACTCGACATCCCCGTTGCCGCGCTGAATTGCATCCTGCCGTACCAGTGGCGTTCGAACGTGCCGGTACATTTCATGAACGCGTACTCGAGCGGCTGCTGCTTCTGCACGATCGAAATGATGCGCACGTCGTACATGCGCGTCGGGATTCCCGCCTACGCGATTCTGTTCACGGGATTGATCGGAGGGTTCATGTTCAGGCGGGAGGAGGATCACTGATCGCGTTGCCACACGGCAGCCATCGCCTTCGTGAGATCGTCGATCGCACGACCGAGAAGCGCGTTGACAAACACACCAAGACGCAGTTGGAGAGCTCCGGCGATGACCGGATGCGCGTCCATCACACGCGACTCGAACGTCTCGCCAGTTTCGAGGCAGTGGAGCAAGATTTCGTCTTCTTTTCCGGCATTCTTCGGAACAAAAACTGTGATTCTTCGACGGAGCTCTGCCTTCGCAGGTGGCAACGTACTGAATCGGGTTTCAGCCAGTTGCGGTGCGAGAGTCACGGGCATGCGATAACGAGGTCGGTGACTGGCAATTGACTGGAGCTCCGCAAGGTATTCCCGTCTTTGAGGTGGAAGCGGCAGCGCGTTTGGATCCTCATGCAGTGACATCAAGTCGAAGCCCACCGTCAATTCGTCGA
>DATKFO010000226.1:0-3342 GCA_035544355.1 Thermoanaerobaculia bacterium | reverse complement strand
CGATCATGCGACACGGGATTGCTTCTGTTTTGAGGAGGACAACCAAATGACAATGATCTTCCGAGCTCTCGTGGTGCTGGCCGCAACCGGCGTGATCTCGTTTCCCAATCAACCCCCGACCCAAACCGATGCGGCGAACGCAGGCCGCCGCCGCGCAGTCACGACGCCCGCCGAGCCGCAGAAACCGGTCTATGGTCCCCAGCAGGTCGAGGCGTATCTCACCGATGACGGCATCGCGTACATCCGTCCCGGTCTGAAAATCAAAGTGAACTCGATCACGATCGGCAGCGATCGCAAGGCGGTCGTCGATCTCTCGTTCACCGATAACTCCGACCAACCTCTCGACCGCCTCGGCAAAGTGACTCCGGGCGCGATCTCCGCGAGCTTCATCCTCGCGTGGTGGGATCCGGTCGAGCGGCATTACACGTCGTACACCACGCGCTCCGTCACGACGCCGGCGAACAGTCCGCGTCCGGGAGCGAAGGGCATTCAGGCCGCTGCGGATTCGGGCGGCAAGATGACCGATCTCGAGACCGGCCACGCGAAATACGCGTTCGGCACGGCGCTGCCCGATGGCTTCGACGCGACGAAGACGCACACGCTCGGCATCTACTCCTCGCGCAATCTCACCGTCGAGATCGGAAAAACGTACTACGCGAACGTCGAGTACGACTTCCGCCCCGACGCCGGCGCAGTCAAAGACAGCTGGGCGAAGATCAGCGACACGACGAGCTGCCTCAACTGCCACGACAAAGAAACGTTCGGCTTCCACGGCGGCTCGCGCCGCGACGTGAAGCTCTGCGTCCTCTGCCACCAGCCGCAGACGGTCGACCCCGACACCGGCAACACCATGGACTTCAAGGTGATGCTGCACAAGATCCACTCGCCGAACCTCTTGAAAGAGGACTACATCATCTACGGCAACGGCCAGTCGGTGCACAACTACTCCGAAGTCACGTACCCGCAGGATCAGCGCAATTGCGACAACTGCCACGAAGGCACGGTCGTCGCGTCGAAGCCCGCGCAGTCCGATGTCTGGTACACGAAGCCGAGCCGCGATGCATGCGGCTCCTGCCACGACGAGATCAACTGGGTCACCGGCGAAAATCACCCGGCCGGCCCGCAGGCGAACGACAAAGCGTGCGCGACGTGCCACGTGCCCGACAGCGGCGATGAGTTCGACGCGTCGATCAAGGCAGCGCACGTGATCCCGGTGAAATCGAAACAGCTCAAGGGACTCAACGTCGAGATCGTGAGCGCGACCGATTTCGCCGCCGGCAAGAAGCCGACGATCACCTTCAAGATCACCAACGGCGACGGCACCGCCGTCGACGGAACGAAGCTCGGCAGCTTCGCGCCAATGATCGCCGGACCGACCACGAGCTACTCGACGTTCATCCGCGAGTCCGCGCTCACCAAGGGCGTGTTCGACGCGACGAAGGGCACGACGACGTACACGTTCACCGGCGTGATCCCGGTGGGCTCCACCGGCACCTGGACGGTGACCGCCGACGCGCGCCGCGCGCAGATCCTCAAGCGCGCCGACAAGAAGGCCGACATCTCCGTCAACGAAGGCGCCTTCAATCCGATCAAGTACTTTGCGCTGACGGGCGCCGTCACTCCGCGCCGCACGGTCGTCACGATCGCGCAGTGCAACAAGTGCCACGACAATCTCGCGCTCCACGGCGGACAGCGCTTCAACACCGACGAGTGCGTGATCTGCCACAACCCGACGAAGGGCGACGAAGACCGCCGCGTATCGAACACCGGCGCCGCCGAGTCGATCTCGTTCAACCGCATGATCCACCGCATCCACACGGGCGTCGAGCTCACGCAGGACTTCACGATCTACGGCAACGGCAGCAGCGTGAACAACTTCAACGAAGTCACGTTCCCGGGCGATCGCCGCAACTGCACGACGTGCCACACCGCAAATTCGTATCAGCTGCCTCCGGGCGGTGATGCGGTGACGACGCTGCGCGACTACTTCTCGCCGCAGGGTCCGGGCACCGCTTCCTGCCTCGGATGCCACGACAACAAAGACGCCGCCGCGCATGCGTTCCTGAACACGACGACGTTCGGCGGAAAGCCTGCCGAGGCTTGCGCGACGTGTCACGGCGCAAACTCGGAATGGTCCGCTGACAAGGTCCACGCTCGGTAACGCCCCGCGGAGGACGTGATGCGACATCTAACCTACGGAGGGATTCTTCTCCTCCTGGCTCTCGGTCTCGCGCCGGCTTCGGCCGGCGCGGCACCACCGCCGGATGAGCAGGCGCCTGCAGTGATGAGCTGCGGCGACTGCCACGACCAGGCGAAAGCATTCGTTGCGAATCCGCACGCGCGCGGCGAAGTCAAAGACAAAGTCGTTCCGAACTCGGTCTGCGAAACCTGTCACGGCGACGGCGCCGCGCACATCGAGTCGGGCGGCGAAAAAGACAAGATCGTCGTGCCGCGCGGACTCAAAGGCGCCGGCGAAACGTGCGTGCTGTGCCACGACATCACCAACGATCGACGCTCTCATCGCACCGGCGCACACGCGAACAGCAACGCCGTCAATTGCCTCTCGTGTCACTCGATTCACTCCACGACGGAACCCGTGTCCCTGCTCGCGAAACCGCAGCCGCAACTCTGCGCGACGTGTCACGGCACGCAGGCCGCGTCGTTCCGCAACAAGGCCTACACGCATCGCATGGGCCGCGCAGGACTCGGCTGCACCACCTGCCACGATCCGCACGGCCGTCCGGGCAAAGACAATCTCAAGCTCACGAAGGCCGGCGAAGCGCCATGCCTCGGATGTCACGCCGACAAGCGCGGACCGTTCGTCTTCGAGCACGGCGGCAAAGTCGCGGGCGATTGCATCAACTGTCATGAAGCGCACGGCTCGAACAATCCGAAGCAGCTGAAACGCGCGACGGTCGCGTCGCTCTGTCTCGAGTGTCACTCCCCGCTCACCGCGGACACGCTCGGGTCGCAGCCGCCGTCGTTCCACAACCTCTCGCAGGCGCGCTATCAAAACTGCACGACCTGCCACGTCGCGGTGCACGGCTCCAACCGTTCGCCGCAGTTACTGAAGTGATGAAGGGAGAGACGCAGATGACACGCAAGACGCTCACCGCGCTTTTCCTTCTCGCACTCGTCGCATCCGTCGCAGCCGCGCAGACGCTGCCGGTCGAAGCCGAAATCGGCTATCGCTGGATCGACGTCGACGGCAATCAGGGTCTCTATCGTTCGCAGATCAACGAGCGCGAAGGCGGCGTGCTCCGTTCGCTGAGCTTCTTCAGCAGCGCCACCGCGTTCGATCATCTCCGCATCGATGCAACCGATCTCGGCGTCGGACCGACG